>CAZPIR010000152.1:0-8407 GCA_964586085.1 uncultured Anaerolineaceae bacterium
TGGAAGATGGTAAGGTCGTTGCGAGCGAGCGACGCGAAAAAGCGCATCATCAAACCGGCGAGCATCAGCACGATCATTCCAGTCACACGCAGATTCACGGCGACATGATTTCTGCCGCGCAAGGGTGCGTTGCGGTGATCGCGGGCGGCATGGGTAACGGCGCGTTCATGTCCCTGCAATCCGCCGGCTTGAAAGCG
This sequence comes from uncultured Anaerolineaceae bacterium, assembly GCA_964586085.1. GTDB lineage: Bacteria > Chloroflexota > Anaerolineae > UBA4142 > UBA4142 > JACRBM01. The sequence goes on from CAZPIR010000152.1 coordinate 198, forward strand.
ATCATCACCGACGAACGTGACGTCGAACGTGCGGCGCTCGCGTATGCCGCGGGTACGCTCGCCAATCACACCGAACGCTTGCATTAACTTGTAGAGATGACCCGCCGGGTCGTCTCTTTAATTGGAGGGCTCATGTCCACGCCGAATCGTCTTGCCGACTTGGAGCGCGAACTGGAACAAATCAAAGCGCAACTGCCGCGCCATTCGATCAAACCCGCGACACTCGCGCGCATGGACGAGTTGGAAGAAGAGATTGAGCGATTAAAGCAAGAAGCAGAAAATAAAAATTGAGCAGGGGCGTTCAACCGAACGCCCCTGTGTTTATACCGTCTCGCGTACCACGCGCACGTTTTCGTCCGGTGCGTCAATCGGAATCACGCAACCCGCGCCGAGAATAAATTGTTTGCCATCTGTTTGCGAGATGGCATCGCGTGCTTGGTTCGTAATTGCCTCGTGCGTGCCGACGCAGAGCGTGTCCCATTCGCTGATGCCGCCAAGTAGTGTCCCCTTGAATTTTGTGCGAGCCTCTTTCAGCGATGGCGGCGTGCGGCGGTCGTGCCAGTTTATCACATCCACGTTCCACTTGGCGAGCCGATCAAAATAAATGTCCAGCCCGTGAATGTGCAAGAGAACAAAATCCGGTTTTGCCGCGCGAATGCCTTCGAGGACTTGCAAATCGTACCGCTCGCCAAATTCCCCAAACTCGATTTCGTTGACAACGCTTGGCGTTGCCATCTGCGTCGCAAAGAAAATGGCGTCCGCGCCCGCGCGCAAACTCGACACGGCAAAGCGAATTGTTGTTTCGGTGATGGCTTGCAGTGCGCGATGCAAAATTTCCGGATGCGCGCGGAGATCGCTCAGCATGCGTTCGCCGGCAATGTTGCCCGCCGAGTAGAGCGGCGAGAAAACTGTTTGCAGAACAGGCACATCACTGCCGAGTTGTGTGCGAATCAATTCGAGTGTGGCGGCTTCGCGTTTGAAAACAAAATTCGATTCATCGAGCGGCGCGATTTTCGCCCAGTCGTCGAGTGTGCGCACGGCGCGAACCAGGTGTGCGCGCGTACCTTCGCGGTTGCCCTTGTCTGCGAGTTGCGAGCCGTACATCTCGGCGGGATAGCCGCCCGCCGGTGTGACCTTGACGAAATCAAAATCGAATTTCTTTTGGAATGCGACAACTCTCGCGGCGAGCGTTTCCGATTTCAGATCGTCGCCGGGAAAATGTCGCCACAACGCAACGGGCACGCGGTCGGTCGGTTCGCCGCGCAAGGTCGCTTGAATGCGTTCACGATGATTCATCGCTCACCTCCAAAATTTCCTCACTGATTTTTTCGTCCACGATGCGAAAGGCACGCACATTCGGTTGCGCGGGATTCATCAGCGAAATCAAAATGTAAACCACGTCCGGATAAAATGCGCGCGCGACATCGGTGCCGGATGGATACGCTTCGCTTGCCGGGTGCGAATGATAGATGGCGAGGTGTTCCCAGTTTTGCTCGTCCATCTTTTTGAACGCGGCGAGCAATTCATGCGGGTCGGCGTTGTAACGCACGCGCGGTGTGGTATCAATGTTGTTGAGCGGAAAAATTTCTAGCGCGCGCCCATCCTTGCCGGCAATGACGCCGCAGGTTTCGTTCGGCGTATCGCGTTGCGCTTGCGCGATGAGCGCGGCGAGTTGCGATTTGTCAAGTAGCATCAAGATATTTCTAAACCGCCAAAGCACAAAGAGCGTCAAGATTTTTTTACTTTCCCCTTTGCGTTCCCTGCGCCTTGGCGGTGAATCAATTTGTTGATTGGACGACTGCGCCACCAACCACCGTACACTCAACGCGTGTGTCCAAAATTTCGCGCGGCGGCACGGCGAAAATATCCTGGGACAAGATGAGCGCATCGCCAACGCCGTTGAGTGTAAGCGGCGCGACGGCGTACGCGCGGAGGGTTTCTTCGACGGTCAGTTTTTCTTGCGGATTCCATCCGCCGGCGGGTTCGCCGCTGGCGCGTTCGCGTGTGACTGCCGCGTGAATGCCGACCCAGGGATCGAGTGTTTCGACCGGGCAATCGCTTCCAAATTGCAAACGCGCGCCGGCATCGAGCAAACTCTTGAACGCGTACGTGTAGCGTCCGCGCTGACCCAGGAATTGGTCTACCATTCGCCAATCGCTCGTCGCGTGAATCGGTTGCATCGAAGCGATGACGTTCAACGCGGCGAACCTGGGAAGATCCGGCGCGCTGAGATGTTGCGCGTGTTCGATGCGGAGCGGTGTCGGGAATCCTTCACGACGCAATTTTTCATACACGTCCAACACCTCGCGATTCGCGCGGTCGCCAATCGCGTGCGTGCAGACCATCATGCCGGCTTGTGCCGCTAGGCGCGCGCGGGTTTCGATTTCGTGCATCGGTTGTGTGGACACGCCACAATTGTTCGGCTGTCCCTCGAACGGCGCAAGCATCCACGCCGTTTGCGAACCGAGCGAACCATCGGCAAACATTTTAATCCCGCCAATGCGGAGCCACTCGTCGCCGAGATTGCCGCGCAAGCCAAGTGCGAGTGCATGTTCAAGTCGGTCGCCGGGAATCATGTGCGTCACGCGCAAATTCAATTTGTCTTGCGCGCGCAATTTTTGAAACGCGCTCAGCGAGTTGGCGCCTTCGACGTTGTAAATGCCGACGATGCCAAGTTGATGCGCGCGTTGAATCGCATTGAGCAAAACCGATTCCTGGATTTCACCGGCGTCAAAGCCAATGTTACCGCCAAGTAACTCGACCGCATTCTCGCGCAGAATGCCGGTCGGTTCGCCGTTCGCATCGCGGTCAATCACGCCGCCTGCCGGGTCGGGTGTGTCGCGGGTGATGTTCGCCATTTGCAACGCGAGCGAATTGACCCATGCCGAGTGTCCATCTTTGCGATCCAGCGCGACCGGATTGTTTGGCGCAATTTTATCGAGTGCGTGGCGTGTCGGGAAAGCCGGGTCGCGCCAATCCATGTGATTCCAACCCAGCCCGATGATCCATTCGCCGGGTGGCGCGGTTGCGACATGCACCGCCACACGCGCCAAGGCTTCGTCGAGCGAACGCGCGCCATCGAGCAGGACGCGTGCGAGACTCGTGGCGTACGCGGTGAAATGAATGTGGTAATCCACGAGACCGGGGATGACGGTGCGTTCGCGCAAATCAATCACTTGTGTGCGCGAATTTTTTTGCGCGCGCGCGTCGTCGTCGAATGCGACGACGCGACCGTGATTAAAGGCAATCGCATTCGCGCGCGGGTGAGTGGGATCGAGCGTGTAAATCGTGCCGTTGGTTAAAAGTAAATTTGTCATGGCACGATTATACCATAACAAAAACCCGAAAGGTGGATTTACCTTTCGGGTTTTATCTTTGAGCAAATTTTATTTACGCGCCTTCGTACTGAATCATCGAATAGATGTCATAGCCCTTGAGCTTGTCGCGCCCTTTGAGGTCAACCAGTTCGATGAGGAACGCAAGCCCGACGACTTGACCGCCAAGTTTTTCGACGAGTTGAATCGCGGCTTGCGCCGAGCCGCCGGTCGCAAGCAAATCGTCCACGATCAACACGCGTGTCCCGGGTTCGAGCGCGTCCTTGTGCATTTCGAGTGTGTTACTGCCGTACTCGAGCGAGTAGGAGATGGCAACTTTTTCGGCGGGCAGTTTGCTCGGTTTGCGAATTGGCACAAACCCCGCGCCCAATTCGTACGCGAGCGGCGAACCGAAAATCCAGCCGCGCGCTTCGATGGCGGCAATCGCGTCCAACTGCGTGTCGCGGTAATGTTCGACCATCGTGTCAATCGTTTCCTGGAGGGCTTCGCCATCGCGGATGAGTGTGGTAATGTCGCGGAACAGAATACCGGGGATGGGGAAATCAGGAATACTGCGGATGAGTTGAGCGAGTTCCATGGGGAATCTCCTGCACAAAATGATTGGAGGGGCTTGCTCACCACTCCCGGCGGATTCTAGTCGAAAAAGTAAAAAAATGCAAATCCAAACGGCTTGTGTTATAATAAACGCAAAGAGTCAACGGCGTGATGAATGTGAGATGGCAATGCAGGGTGGGTGGAATTTTTTTATTGCTCGCGACGTTGGCGACGGCGTGCGCGGAGGTAACGCCGCAGGTGCGCGCGACTGTGACGACGCGAGCGATGAGCACCATTCTCCCGATCACAACGGCAACGCCCGCGCCTATCCGCACCGCGACGAGCGCGCCAGTGGTTTCGCGCACACCCACGCCGGCGAGCGATAGTATTACGCTCACTTTTTGGACGACTGAAGACCTGGCACCGGGCGCATCGCCAGCCGGGCGCGTGTTCAAAGAGCAGGTGGATGCATTCCTCGCGGCGAATCCCAACGTTCAAATTGACATTGTTTACAAAAAGCCGTACGGCAAAGGCGGCATCCTCGATTTTTTGTTGACGACGAACGCCGTCATTCCAGCGCGGGTGCCGGATGTGGTTGCACTTGATTTGGCTGAAGCGCCGCAAGCCGCCGACATGTTGCAACCGTTCGACGAATGGATGCCGGTGGAGTGGCGCGATGGTTTGTTCCCCTTTGCCAAGCAAGCCGCACAGTTCAACGGTCGGTGGATGATTGCCCCGCTCGCGGTGGACATTCAACACCTGGTGTACGACAAGACGCTCGTTGCGCGCGCGCCGCGAACCTGGGACGATGTATTGAGGCAAAAGCAAACCTGGTTACTGCCCGTTGCCGGCGACGAGGCGTTTTTACTCCAGTACAGCGCACTCGCGTTGATGGATACGACGGTCAACCCGGTTTCATTCGATCCCATCGTCACGGCGCAGGTGCTCGATTTTTTCAAACGCGGACATGATGTCGGCGTGATTCCTGATGCGGCGCTTGGCTTGAAAAATGTCGAAGAGACCTGGTTGCCGTTCGCGCAAGGTCAGGTCGCGATGGCGCATGTGTCGGCGTCGCGATATTTGACCGAGCGCGCGCAAATGCCGAATGCCACGTTCGCGCCTTTGCCCACGCGCGATGGACGCGGCGCGGCATTGGTCGTGGGCTGGGGCTTGGGCATGACCTCGCGCGAGCCGGCGCGCCAAGTGGTTGCCGCGCGATTTATTCGCTGGCTCATTCAAAGCGAACGCTTGGCGACCTGGTTGCGCGCGGCGCGACGGTTGCCCGCGCATCGCGGCACGTTGGCGTTGGCGGTCGAGCCGCCGGACTATGCCGCGTTTTTGCGCGAACAGTTGGAACGCGCGGCGTTTATGCCGGCGTCGTCCACGTACGCCAAATCGGCGGATGTGTGGCGCGCGGTGATTCCCGCCGTGTGGAAGGGTCAGATTACACCTGAAGAAGCCGCGCGGAGTATTGCGGCAGTTGGCAAGTAGAGTAGTGTGGTGGAGAAAGCATGACGATGTATGAAACTTCACTGCGGACGGATGGACAGCGACGTCTAACCGAAATTGGCAGTGCGGATATCGTCGTAGGTATTCCGAGTTACAAGAACGCTAACACAATCGGCTTGGTGATGGAGCGCGCGGCGGAAGGGTTGATGACCTTTTATCCGACCTTGCGGCCGGTGATTGCCGTTGTGGACGGCGGTTCATCGGACGAAACGCCGCACGTTGCTTCGACCCAGGTTTTGCCGGTGGCGGTGCGTCGCATCGTCACCACGTATCAAGGCATCCAGGGCAAGGGCAGTGCCGTGCGCGCGATCTTTGAAATGACGCGCGTGCTCAAAGCCCAGGTGTGCATCGTCCTCGAAGCCGACCTCGTGAGTTTAACCCGCGACTGGATTCTCAAACTGAGCGAGCCGATTTTCAAAGAGGGCTATGTTTACGTCGTGCCGACGTACGCGCGTCCGCTTGTCGAGGGCGCGGTCACGGATATTCTTGCGTATCCTCTGACGCGCATGTTGTACGGCATGGACGTGCGTCAACCGATGGGCGGCGATTTTGCCGTGTCGGGTGATCTTGCCGGTCGGCTCTTTGAACGCGACGTGTGGGAGACGGATGTGGCGCGGCACGGCATTGACATTTGGCTCACGACGCTCGCGATCAACGAGAATTTCAAAATGTGTCAGGTGCGCCTCGGCACCAAGCTCGAAGACAATCGCGAAGCCGCAACCTCGTTCGACCCAGGATTTGTCCAATCGGTCGGCACGCTGTTTCGGATGATGGACATTTATCGGCGACGTTGGTACGAAGGCGATCGTCCGCAACGTGCCGCGCCGTTTCACGGGAACGGCATTGCGGGCGAGCAACCGCGCCTCACTGCCGCGCTCACGATGAACATGCTCGCGGATGCGTTCGCATCCGGCGCGCGACGATATCGGCGTTTGTGGCGCAGTGTCATGTCGCCGAGTAATTATTCCCAGGTCGTCGAGTTGGCGAATCGGCAACGCGGCGCGACGTATTTTTCCGGCGAGTTGTGGTCGCGCATCGTGTTTGATTTTGCGGTGGTCTACAACAAGGGCGAGAACGACCCAGACAAGGTCGTCGCCGCGTTACTGCCGCTGTACTATGCGCGCACGGCGGCGATTCTGCGCGAGACCGGCGGCAAGCCCGATGCGGTTGAGCAAGCGATTCAAACGCAAGCGAAAACATTTGCGGAACAGAAACAATACCTGGTGCAACGATGGCAATCGTATGTGCCATGGGCGTATGATGGTGTGAGATAGTTCGATAGTTGCAGAGTGGCAACGTGAATGAGGTGAATGGAATGAGGTCAAAGATATATTTTGTGTTTGCGGCGATCATGTTTGTTGCGCTGGCGTGGTTCGGTGTGTCGCCGGTCGGCGCGCAATCGCCGAGCATTGACGATGAGGTGAATCGCATCGCCAAAACGTTGTACTGCCCGGTGTGCCCGAACACGCCGCTCGATGTGTGCAACACGCAAGCGTGCGCGGATTGGCGCGCGCAAATCAAGGACATGTTGCAAAAGGGCAAGACCGAAAAAGACGTGCGCGATTATTTTGTCGCGCAGTTTGGCGAGCGGGTGTTGGGCGCGCCGCCCGCCGAAGGATTCAACTGGATTGCGTACATCTTGCCGGCACTGGGCATCGTACTCGGTGCAACGGTCGCGTGGTTTACGGTGCGGCAATGGCTTGTGCGGCGACAGGATGCGACCGCCGCGCCCGAAGCGTCAACGATTCCGAAAGAATATGCTGACCGCATCGAAAAAGAATTGAAGGAGTATTAAACGTGCCTCGCTGGGCTCAACTCATAGTGTTCGCCGCTGTGATCGGCGTGATTGGCTTTTTTGCGTTTGGTTTGCGGCAACGTTCCGCCGTGCAACCCGGCACCGGTCCCGCGCCGGATTTTACGCTCAAGACTTTTGATGACAAGACGATGAAACTTTCTGATTTGCGTGGCAAAGTTGTCGTCATCAATTTCTGGGCGTCGTGGTGTGGTCCGTGCCGCGATGAAGCCGTGTTCCTTGAAAAGACGTGGCGACAGTACAAGGATCGCGGCGTCGTGTTCATTGGGGTTGACTATAACGATGTCGAGCCGAATGCGCGTGCGTATCTAAAAGAGTACGACATCACCTACATCAACGGTCCCGACCTGGGCGGTGTCATTAACCCACAGTATCGCATCAAGGGTGTGCCCGAAACGTTTTTTGTGGGCAAGGATGGCAATCTTGGCGGCAATGCGCTGGGACCCATCACACGGGACAGTTCGTACATGACCGAACGCCAGTTTGTGAGCAAGCTAGAAGAGTTGCTGGCGAAGAAATAGATTGAGGACGCGCAAGAATATTGGCGCGGTTTGCATCTATCCAGTAGAGCAAGCGAATTTATTTTGGCGAGGTGATAGATGCCTAGAACGGGCGAATCGGCTAGACTAGTGGTGGTGGGGCAGGGCAACAATGCGATCATCGTGTTGGACGGCAAACGTTTACGCATCGGGCGCGCGTCCGACAACGATCTCGTGATTGATGATGAGACGGTGTCGCGGTATCACGCAGAAATCGCGTGCCAGAATTTGCAGTACTATGTGACGGACACAAGTCGCAATGGCACATTCGTGAACGAGGCGCGTTTGACGCGCGGCGAGGTGCGCTGTTTGGCGGATCGTGACCGCATTCGAATTGCGAGCGGCGCAACGCTGATCTTCCAAGACGAAGATGCCACCAAGCCGTTGGGCGCGATGCCGCTACCGCCCCAACCGCGCGGGTTGCTCGTTGATCCTGCCGCGCGCGCAGCGTGGATTGATTGCATGCGGGCTCAGCCGAGC
>CAZPIR010000153.1:0-3088 GCA_964586085.1 uncultured Anaerolineaceae bacterium
AACTGGTGCTACTGGCGCTGATGGCGCTACAGGCAGTACAGGCGCAACAGGTGCGGCGCAGAGGTCATCACCCGAATTTCGGCGTGTGTCCATTGCGCACTGATGCGCTCGACGGCGGTTTGCAGTAACGCGACATTGCCCTTGTTGCGTAAATCGTACACGCCCTGATCAAAAAGGATTCGCACTAGCCACATCTCTTTTGCGCGTGATTGCGCAAGGCTTGCTCGTACCCGGCAATCGTTTGTCGCGCGCACTCGCGCCACGAAAAACCGGCGGCTTGGCTCAACCCTTTTTGCGCGAGCCGCACACGCAAATCGTCGTCCGTCAAAACCTGGGTCATCGCCTGCGCCATTCCTGGTGCGTCTTGCGCCAGCACCAACATCGCCGACTCGCCCACTATTTCCGGAATCGAAGAATTGTTCGCCGCGATGACCGGTGTGCCACACTGCATGGCTTCTAAAAGCGGCAAGCCAAATCCTTCATACAGCGAGGGAAACACAAACAGCGACGCCAGATTGTAGAGTAAAATCAAATCTTGATTCGGCACGTTTTGCAGAAACTGGACCTGAGATTGCAATCCCAGGTTTTCGATTTGTTTGGTCAACTCGTCGGCGAGAAAAGCGTGCGTCCACACAATCACCATGCGAAATTCTTGGCGCACGCTTGCCGGCATTTGCGCGTACGCATGCACCGCCGTCGTCAAGTTTTTGCGCGGGTCGGCGGAACCGATTGCCAGGACGAAATTTTTCGGCAAGCGATATTTGATACGCGCCGCATCGAGTTGCCCAACATCGTCAACCTTGCGATAAAATTCGGCGGCGGCTTCGTGCGTCACGCGCACACACTCGGGTGCCAGGCGCAACGCGGTGACGATGCTTGCTTTCGCCGCGTGCGAAACCGTGATGATCATCGAAGCATCGCGCGCAACCGCTTGTGTGACTCGGCGATAATACTCTTGCATCAATCGGCGCGACAGCGATTTTGTTTCGCTCGTCGAATATTTTTCCGGTTCCATCCAAATCATGTCGTGAATCGTGACGACACGCGGACACGCCAATCGCAACGGCGCGGTCAAACACGGCGAGTGTAATAAATCCACCCGGTCGCGCGCGACCTGCCGCGCCAAAGACACCTGCTCGCGCCAAGGCATCCCGATCAACGGCAATCCGTTCGGCACGATGCGATGCGTAAAATTCGATTGCATCGGCAAACGCGTTTGCGCGTGCGGCGCGCGATCCAGGTAGAGCACGTACTCGTTCGTCGTGTCCACTTGCGCCAAGCCCGCAACTAAATTTTCGGTATACGTTTTGAATCCGCCTTTTTGCGGATGAGTTAGAAAACGCGCATCAATGCCGATTCTCAATTGATCTTGGTCCTCAGCCCATCCCAAAAATCGGGCGCCACGATATGCCAACCGGCAAACACGAAACAAGCCAGGGCACGACTCGCGGCAATGAACATATTTTTACGTTTCAAATTCCACACCATCGAGGCGAAATACGCGCGGCTCACGCGACCATGCCAGTACGCCGACACGCCCGCCGCTTGCAAACGCGCGAACGCGCCATGCGTGCTCAACGCTTTCTCACGTCCCCAACGATCATCTTCGGCGAGAATGGTCCAGTTCGTCGAACTGCCAACTTGCCCAATGCGAATCTTCGCGACGACGGTTGGCGTGTACGCGACCGTCCCGCGCAAAGCAATCCGCCGCCCCAGGTCGCGATCTTCGACGCCGGTGATGTTGCAATCGAACGCGCCGGCGGCGTAAAAATATTTGGCGTTCAACAACGAAGTTTGAAACGGAATCGCTTCGCCGGAAATGACGAGCGGGAAAATATTACCTTGGATTTCCGGATGAAATTCTTGAATGAGCTTGCCATCGTTGTCCACAGTTTGATAACTGCCGTACAACCAAGCCGCGTCCGGGTTGACTTGGTCGAGCGTACGAAACGCGCGCATCGCGCCGGGCACGAGGTAATCGTCGTCGTCGAGAAAATGAAAATACCTGCCGCGCGCGATTGCCGCGCCGGTGTTGCGCGCGACGCTTCGCTCGCGATGCTGGGTTGTGATGACACGCACACGTTCATCGTGTTGCCAATCGGCATCCGGCAGAGGCACCCCCGAATCGTTGACGACAATCACTTCGCAATCAGCCGCATCCTCTTGATCGAGAATGCTAAACACCGCGCGCGCCAACGTGTGCCGATGAATGGTCGGAATGATCGTTGAACAAAACATTTTACGAAACCCAGCGCCCGCTCGCAAACCACGCCGCGATGATACCCAGTTGCAGGGCAAAGAATCCGAGCATCGCCCAGCGCAAACGCGGTGACAGATGATTTTGCAACAAGCCGAGCGCGAGATAGACCGCCGGCAAATTTGCTAGATGACGCGGCATTGAATCAAACGCATGACCTACCGGACCGTGCGTTGTGTAAAACGTCAGGACGCCCACGAACAAGAACACCCCGACACTGGGACGCAAACGGCGAAACGCCCATATGCTCAATGCGAGACCCAGAAAGGCATAGAGCAAATCGTGAATTGCGTACGCGCGCGAAAACCAGGTCGGCGCAATACCTTGACCAAAGAGCGCTGCATTCAAGCCGTCGGCAAGCGTGACCCAGGGCCACGCAATCAAGGTGTCCCAGCCCCGTTAAAGCAAATTGAGATACGGCTCGTGCAGATGTTCGTCGGAGCGCGTGATGAACAACAGATACGTCAACATACCCACCGGCGCCATCAACGCACCAGCTACAAAACGCGCCCAGGCGGATCGCGTAAAATTGTGTTGCAGAAAAAATTCGATCACGTACGGCACGCCAAGTAAAAATGCCTGCGGGCGTGTTGCCCCAGCCAGCGCAATTGCCAAGCCGCTCAATAGAAAACGTCCCCGTCGCGCTTGATAAATACTCTGAAGGCTGAACAGCATAAACAGCGGCTCGGCGTAAAAGGCGAGATAGTAAAACGCCATCGGAAACGTGTACAAAATGGCGGTGGTGAACAATGCCTGGTTCGGCGCATAATCGAGTCGCGCCCAGCGGTACATCACCAATCCAATCATGAGGTACGCGGAAATCGAAATGAG
>CAZPIR010000153.1:3098-8309 GCA_964586085.1 uncultured Anaerolineaceae bacterium
GAGCCAGCCGCTCCACAAAATCGGCAAGGTGGGCAAACGCGAAATACCACGCACGATCAACGGATAGAGCGGAAAGAACGCGCGCTCGTCACCTTCTACCGTGTAACCATTCTGCACGATATCAATGTAATAACCGGAATCCCAGCGCACGAACAAGCCGATCAATGCGCGCGGGTCGAGTTCAGGGATGGGCGGGACACCGGGTCCCCAACCAGAAACAGGGGGAATGATAAGCACGCCAAGCCATCCGACAAAAAAAATATAGAGCATGGATAAGGCGCCGACCATCAGCACTTGTTTCCACCACACCAGCCCTATAAAAATAGTTTGCGCGTTGGCTACCCAGTTTAACAGACTAGCCGCAATTGTGGAAAGTGTTTTCACAATAAAACCAACCTATCTCTGGTTCTAGAAATTACGCCAAACTCCAACACAGTTTGACCACATCCAGGTTGGAGCGCAATTCTTGCCGAGCACGCTCGCGTTTTCCGGGGAGCCAGTACGCCGCACCCCAAATCGCCAGCTTGAACAAGCTGAGCGCGGCGAACATGAAACGCAAAAGACCGGCACGGAGCGCACCGTGATTTTTTTCAAAGAACAACATCTTGCCGCGATAAACCATTTTACGCCGACGCCAACGATCCATGCTTCGTCCGCCATAATGAATCGTCGTCACATTCGGCAAGTCCACTACGAGCCAGCCGGCGCGTTTGAGCCGGTACTGCAAATCCGCTTCGTCGCCGTAAATGAAATAGACCTCATCGAGCAGACCGACCTGGTCGAGTGCCGCGCGACGCAACATCACGCATGCCGAGCCAATCCAGTCCACGACGGTTTCCTTGTCGGGATAACCGCGATCCGGATAGCCGGGCCAGATGAGCGAACCGAGCCGGGTGGCAATCAGAAACTCTTCCCACTCAGAGGGAAAGCGGTTACCCGCCGCCTGAAACGTGCCGTCGGGATTCATCAGGCGACCACCCACGGCGCCTACCTTGGGATGTGTGTCGAGATAGTCCGCCATTGCATCGAGCGATTCACGATTGACGAGCGTATCATCATTCAACAACAGAACGTATCGCCCGCGCGTTGCCTGAATGCCTTGATTGCTCGCGCGACTCAAACCGACGTTGCGATCATTTTGAATCAATTGCACTTGCGGATATTTTTCGCGCAGAAATGTTTGCGTGCCATCCGTCGAACCATTGTCCGTCACGACGACATCGAACGTGTGCAACAGTCCCGCGCCAAAAAGCGATGCGAGACATGGCGCGAGATATTTCTGGTTGTTCATGCAAACCATAACAATTGAAATATCCGGCGATGCGTCCTTGATTTGATCTGCCATGCCTCGCTCTACTCCTCGCGGAAACGCTGATCCATTTCCATGATTTCTTCGTATGTGCCCAAGTCAATGTATGTGCCGTTGACATTACGAAAACCGCGAAACTTGAAACCCGCCTTGATCGCATCGTTCATAATCTGCGCGAAATCGGAAACGCCTTGCGCCACACATTCATGCAAGTATTCAGTAAAACGTGGTTGCCAAATAATACTGCCCCACATTTCCGTCAAATCCGTCTTGCGCGGCTTGTCCACAATCTCGGCGACCTGGTTATCCTGCCCCAAACGCACCATGCCAAATTTTTCCGGACGCTCGGTTGGGAACATGACCAGGATCACATCGGTGTCGTCGCTCGCCTGCGCGCGCGCGCGTTCGAGCACATCACGCGGTTGCATGATCGTGTCCGCCATGCCAAAGAAAACCGTCTTGCCTTTGGTCAGGTGATACGCCGCGTCGAGCGCGTCCGCCAAACCCGGCGATGTGGATTTCGATTGCCCATCGTTCGGTTCCTGCACAACGTAACTGATGTTGCATCCGAAACGATGCCCGTCGCCAAAGAAGGCGATCAATTGATGCTTGGTCTCGTTGATCACAAACACAATGTGCTTGACACCGGCTTGCGTCAAGTTATCCAGTACAAATTGCGAGACCGGTTTATAGTGATTGTTGCGAATGATTGGGTACAACTCTTTCGGATAGGGCAGACCCAGACGAACCCCTTTACCCGCCGCGGGAATCAGCCCGATCAATTCCTGGCTCATGCGTCATCGCTCCTTTATCAGAATCAGATCGCCGCACCACGTGCTCTAGAGTGACCAAACCACCCATAAAAATCCACGCCAACACGCTCGCACGAAATCCGCGCAGACCGATGTTGTAGACAAACGGCAGTAACCAATCGGCGAGCCAACACGACACCAGTGTCGCGACCAGTCCGCCCATACACGCATAGACATAGCCTTGCGCGAAATCGCCGCTGAATTTGTTACGCAATCGCCAAGCGAGCAAACCAACTTCGGCAAGCACCCAGATAAAACACGCCATGCCGACCAAACCGGTCTGCATCAAAATATCCACATAGTTGTTGTGCGAATTGAAACTCACGTACCAACCCAGGATTGGATAGAGCGGCGTGTACCAATAATAATTCGCCGGACCCAAACCCAGGATTGGACTGAGCGGAAAAACTTGCTCGACCAAAATTTGGCGCGCCACATCGCGGGTGACAATGCTGTACTCTTTCAAGCCAACTAACGAATTGAAAATACTAAAATGACCATACCAGACAAAGACAAGTAAACCAACAATTGTCGCGAGCAAGCCCAAGCGCCAAGAGCGCAGCCACAAAATGACACCCACCGCAATCATCGGCGGCAAATAACCCGAGGTCCAATCGCGCGCAAGAAACCAACCAACAGCCAGGGTGGCGGCGATCAAGAGCGCCAAAAAAATTTGCGCCGCACGATGCAGATGCCGGTTGAACAACAGTTGCCCGGTGGCAAGTGCTACAAGCCACACCCAGAACATGCTTCCGTCGGCGGCAAAACCATTCATCGTCGAAGACAAGGACGATAACACCGGTATGCGCAGACGCCCCGCCATATACAACGCGCCAATTACCAAAAAGGCAATGACTAGAAGCGCCAGCCAACGCTCATCATTGATCTGGTTGGCAATCAGCCAAAACGCCAATGCCGCAAACACGAAAATCGCCAAGCCGCCGATCTGGGCGGTGATGGGCGCGGTTTTGGCAAACACATTCCAAGGCAAACTGCCGGCAAGGAACGAAACGATGGCGGAAAGAACCATCGCCAGCAAAGCCCAGTTGACGCGCGAAGATTTGAAATGCACGCGCCGATGCAAAATCATATCCGCGAGCCACAAGCCAAACAGCGCCGGGATCAAAATCACGGTGATGCTAATCGGCGTCTGCGAACCGGTGCCGACTGAAAAAGGGACGACCAAGGTGCCCACGACCAAGCCCAGCAAACCCAGACGTTGCCAGCGAATCAAAATAACAAAGCCCGCAATGCCGGCAATAACCAACATCACCTTATCCGCTGTACCGCGCCCGACATAGACGCTCAAGCCGAGCGCAACCGCAATAATCAACCATCTCACAAAAAACATGAGATCGAGATCATCGGTGCGAAACGGAAAACGAATGGGCAATCGGTAATTCATAGCAATTCAACTTTTGAAGACACGTTCAACGAATGCTCGCCTCGCGCACGAGTTGCAAAAAGCGCGGCAGGACAGCCGACCAATCAAATTTTTCGCGCACAAGTTGATATGCATTGTTCGTCAGACGTTCGCGCAATCCTGGGTCGCGCAAAAGGCGAACGACTTCACGCGCAAACACATCCGGTTCATCCGCAATCAGCAGATGCTCGTTGTGACGCGCATCCAAACCTTCCGCGCCTTTTGATGTCGCCACAACCGGTGTTCTCAATGCCATCGCCTCGACAATTTTCAAGCGCGTGCCGCCGCCCTGCAAAATCGGCGCAAGCGAAATCCAGGACGACGCAATGAGCGAACGCACATCGTCCACCACGCCGGTCAGCGTCACGTTTGTTGCTTGCGGCAAACCGAGGTTCGCATGATCGCCGGTGATCGTCAAGCGCACATCGGGAATTTCGGCTTGCACACGCGGATACACCTCGCCCACGAACCAGGTCATCGCTTCGTGGTTGACGAAATAACGAAACGAGCCGGTAAATATCAAGGTATTCGGTTGCGGTGCGGCATGCGATTTAGTGTACTCGTTCAGGTCAATCGCGTTCGGAATCACGTGCACGGCATCGTATTCAGGCGCACACTTGCGCAACAATTCGCGCTCGGCATTAGAAACAACCGTGCAGGCACGAAAACGACGCATCACACTCGCCACGTAACGCCGATGTTTTTCCCAGGTCAAGCCGTGGCGCAAACGATCTTTGAGATTTTTCGCGTTCGCAAATTTTTCGTACAGCAAACCCACTTCGGGTTCTTCGAAAATCGCCGGCACGTTGCCAAAATACGGCGCGTAACTCGCCGCCGTCAACTGCGACGCGATGACCAAATCGTACTGGTTCGCGCCAAGTGTTCGCTCGATGCGAGTCTGCATCTCCGGCGAAAACGTATCGAGAATCGAACGCGGCGTCACACTGAACATGCCGAGTCGCGCGCGGCGATTGTTTGGATTGTACGCTTGCCATGGTACAATCTGCACATCGTCGCAGATTTTTTTTGCCGCACTCACATCCAGGTCGGCTGCCGGCTTGTCGGCAAAACTCAATAGCGTGACTTGATACTCGCTCGCGAGACCGCGCAACAAGTTTGCAATGCGAATTTTCGAACCATTGTCCGCCGGAAAAGGAAACCAGCCGGACAAGAATAAAATGCGGCTCATGTCGGTCGAACGCCGGTGCGCCCGCGCAAATAATCGAGCGTGCCCTGCCACATCGCGTCACGATGTTCGCGCATGTGACGCCATTTCGGTTTCACACTCCAACTGGTCATCGTCCGCAAAGTTTGTTCCCACGCAACGAACCATGCCATCACCGGCGCGCGATGTTTGGCGAGCATGAAAAATCGGTTGCGCGTGCAATAGTATGTGAACGAGGGTTTGGGTTCATAGTTGCGTTTGACGCCCTTGTGCCACAGTTTGGCTTGCGGCACGTTCAACAATTTCCACTCGGCTTTGCCAACGCGCACGCACCACTCGGTTTCTTCAAAATAAATAAAGAACCGCTCGTCAATCATCCCAACTTGCTCAATCGCGGCGCGGCGCGCGAGAATACTGCAACCGGTGAGCCACTCGACCGGGTGCGGCGCGTTGAATTGTCCGGTGTCGGGTTCATCCTTGCCCAGGTGTCCGGCTTCCCAGT
>CAZPIR010000154.1:0-8246 GCA_964586085.1 uncultured Anaerolineaceae bacterium
GCGATAACTTGTCTCGGCGGCGGAAAAATCGGGAGCGATTTCGTGATTGCGAAGCGCAGTCACTACTTTGGTCGCCAGGTCTTGCGGGTTAGAGAAAAACGCGCAGGGCTGTTCTGCCATCACGCGTTTGCGAAAATCGCGTTGACGTTTGTTCTTGGAATCGCTTTCGCGGAGCGTGGCTGGTGAGGGGAAATTATCCGGCGCAACAAACATCAAGCGCGGTTTGTTCGTTTCAACCGCCGCATCGTACTCTTGTTGTGTGTACGATTTCTTGGAATCTTTTGGATTGCTTCCAAAATAATGTGCGGTAATGCCGACGAACACATCGCATTCGGTAACCTTGGCGCGGCAAAATTCATCCGTCATTTCCGCGCGCGCGCCAAAATCCTCCATGCGAATGATGTGCCAATCATCGCACTTTTGAAGCGCTTCAAAAACGGCGTTGCGGTACTCTTGCAAATCGCGTGCGGTTGAACTGAGAAAGATTTGACGCATAGCCAATCCTCACGGATAAGATGTTTAGCATTATCACCCAAACTCTTTGATGCGTCAATTGACTCGCACTGGGTCGTCGGTTATACTTGATGCCGGGAAACCACGGAGGTCGCAATGTCTTTCTTCAAGCCGAACATTTCTGCATTGAAAGCGAAACGAGATGTGGCAGGATTGCTCAACGCGCTCAAGGGCAAGGATGCGCAGATTCGCCGCGAAGCAATCAAGGCGCTCGGCGACCTGGGTGCGCGTCCGGCAGTGCCGGCGCTGTGCGACATTTTGCTCGCGCGTGATGTGAGTGTGGCAGACCAAGCCGAAGTGGCGGACGCGCTCGGCAAACTAAGCGATGCCGCGTCATTGGACGCGCTGGCAAAGGCGAGCACACTCAGTCATGAACACGAGCGCAAGTTGATCGAAATGGCAACAACCTCACCTGACCGGCGTTATCATGAAGGTTATTACATCACGCAAATTGCGACGAGCGAATATCTGTTTCGCAGTCGGCTCGCGAATGCCATTGCGCAAATCGGCGATGAACGCGCTGTGACCGTGTTGTTCGATTTGCTCGCGTCCGAGTCGGGGCAAATGGCGAGTCAGGTCAAGCAGGCAATCGAGTCGGCAATCGAAGTGGTGTTGCAAAAATATCCGGCAGAAACGCCGACCTGGCTTGCCGCGCGTTTGAAACATCCCTCGCTCGATGTGCGTCACCGGGTCGCGCAATTGCTCGGCGATTTTGGGACTGCGAATGAGATAGATGAACTGCTCGACCTGGCTTGCGATGAGAACGAACATTACACGGTGCGTCAAGCCGCGCTGATGAGTTTGGGACGGGTGGGTGATCGCAGTGTGTTGCCGGTGCTCGAAGATTTGATGGGGGCAGGTAATCGCGGTCTCAAACGGGATGCGGAGCAAGCGGCGGCGCAAATTCGAGAACACTATCCAAGTGCGCCGGAAATATAAAAACCTGGGAGGAGTAATCCTTCCAGGTTTTTTGTTTAGATGTACCAGAGATCGCCTTCAAACTCGAAACCGATGCTCTCTTGTTGCCACTCTTTTTTCTTGGCGAGCAACCAATCGAGAAATTGCTCGCGCTTTTCGAGATAATGGTCGCTCTTGCCATAGCCGGTCAACACCGCCACGTCTTCCTCGATGATTTCGCCGCGCCGATCCATGTAATGCCCGCGTACCATTGTTTGCCGACATCCGCCAAACAGTCGCACCAACTCGTCTGCTGTTTTGCTGATGCGTTTTTGAAAGGCGCGTTTGGGGATGCGCTTGTCGAACAAGGTCGAGGGCACATAGACCACACACTCGATTGGCAGGTGCACAACGCCGTCCGGTTTTTTGCTGAACGGAAAACGCGAGACCCATTCGTCGTCGAGACGTTGGCGTTTGCGTGTGGGTGTGGGTGTGGCGCGTTTCATCCTTGTGCCTGCGCTTTGGCGCGTTGTTGGAAAAAGTACCACAGCCCAACACTCGATATGCAAAAGCCGATCACGATGAGTGACAGGACGACCATGTTCGTTTGTTGGAACGCGCGCACGAAATCGCCGTCCGGGTTGAGCATGGTCTGGAAAAAGATGGTGGTGATGACCGCGAACATTGCGACCCAGAGCCAGCGGTTGTACTGAAAGATGCCTTTGCCATGCAGATACTTGACCGGCAACATTTCAAAGAACAACGATTGAATGCCGAGTGCAAAGATGAGCAATAAGGTTGTGTGCATCCAGGTGTCATCGCTGAACACGGGCGAAATCAACCACGCGAACAACGCCGCCAAGCCCATCGCGCCCATCGCGATCAAGTGCGAAGGAACTTCGAATTTGGGATCGTCCACATCTTCCAAACCCGCCGGGTTGCCGAACAAGAATCCCGGCGTGACACCGGAAAAACGCGAGAACAATGCCGACACAATCGAAAGTGTCAGATTGCCACCATGCAAGCGAATCGTTCCTTTCAAGCCATTCGCGCGCAAGTAAATGTACTGCGCCACGTCGTCAATGATGCCGATGACGCCGGCGGAGAGCGCCAGCCCGGCAACCAGGAACCAGCCATTGATGCTCGTGATGTAGAAGCTGGGATCGAGATACGCAAACACAATGCCGTACAATGCCAGCATGAACGCGAGCTTGATGCTCCAACCAACAATGCCGATACGCCACGTTTCAAATTGCTGATCGAATCGCGTTGCCGCGTCGCGCGCGCTGTTGATAATGGGGCGGAGTGGCGCGAACCATGCCGCGATTTCCGGTTCGTGCGATTCGAGCACATCGTTCAGCATGTTGCCGAAAAAGCCCATCGCGAGCGCGAGGATGAGCGCGAGCAAAAAGTTGGTGATGAGCGCGACGACGTTCAGGTTGCCCACCAGCGAGGGACTCGCAATGTGGTCGCGAAAATAATTGCTTGCGCCCACAACAGCCGGACAGTTTGCCGTGTTGGGAGTGGGCTTGCAATCGGCGAGCCACAAGCCCGCGCCATCCGTCGAGCGGGCGTACACTTGATTATCGCGCAGTGCGGCGTGGCGCGTCGTGTCGGCGAATGCGCCGGTGGGATATAACAGTTGCACATCATCGTTTTTCAAATCTAACTCCAAGCCGGTTTGCTGGCGTGTGAGCACGAGAAAACCGCGCGCGGCAATCGTCGTGCCTTGCGGCAAAATGTACGCGCCGCCGCCATTCGCCGTGTGCGCCACTCGCCAACCGCTCAGGTCAACTTGCGTATCACCCGTGTTGTAAATTTCAATCCATTCGTTTTCCGCATCTTTGCCTTTGGCGCGATATTCGTTCAGCACCACGGTGGTTGGAAAGGAAACGACTACGACTGGCGGCGGCGTGACGATGACAGGTGCCGTGGTTGGAACAGGAATCGCTACGCGCGATGGTTCCGGGCTAATGCTTGGTTCAGGCGAAGGACCAGATGGAACGGTACTGCTGGTTGTATCGGGTGTTATAACCGGCAAAGGAATTGCAACGATAGTTATCTCAGGTGTCACGACCGGAAGTGGAATGCTCACCCCGGTGGGATTGGCATTGCCCGATGGTCGGTCGGGATTGGGGTCTTTGGGCTCGCGAGGTTGGGCAGGTTCAGCGGGTTGTTTCGGATCTGGTTTGCAATCCAATAATCTGCCGCATTGAGCATTTGTTGGGGTTGCCAATGGCGCGGCAAATGCAAGCAAGACCAAGACGCCTAACAAGGTGAATAGTGTGACAGCAAGAATTCTTTTCATCGTGACCTCAAACGTGCCAAGCAAACTGATTCAGGTGTAAGAAACTTGCGAGAGGAAATAAAAGAGGGTGTTGGGCAAGTCTTTACCCATATTTGTTTGGCTTCATCGCAACAAAATACGACTTGATCAAAGCAAACGGATAGTAATGCAACCAAATGCGAGTGTCAATAGGGATAACTCTCCCTATTCAATTTCTTGCGTCTTTTTAACGCGTTGGTGAGTTATCTGCGATTCTTGCTCGCGCAATGTGTACTAGTTTGCCGATATAATCGGATGATGATATAATAGATTCCGTTCGAGAAATTATGCTCCAATGAGGGAGAGATTATGAGTGAAGGTTCCCCGCAAACTTCCGGCATTCAAATTTCGCACAGTGAAGAAGCGTGGCTCGAAGACCAAGTCCGTCGCTCGGTCTGGGTGACCCAGTGGGACAAGGTCATTGACAAGTTGATTGACCCGCTCTACAACTGGGGTCGGCGCAACTCGGTTTGGCCCATGGGCTTTGGCTTGGCGTGTTGCGCAATTGAAATGATCTGTACCTCGGCAGGTCGCTTTGACATTTCGCGCTTTGGGATGGAATTGTTCCGCGCGTCTCCTCGTCAAGCCGATCTGATGCTCGTCTCCGGCACGGTCACGAAAAAAATGGCACCGGCAGTCGTGCGCCTCTACAATCAAATGGCAGAACCCAAGTACGTTTTGGCGATGGGCGCATGCGCTAGCGCGGGCGGTCCCTTTAAAGAAGGGTACAGTGTCGTTTCTGGCGTGGACAAACTCGTTCCCGTTGATGTCTATGTCCCAGGATGTCCGCCCACCCCGCAAGCATTGCTCTATGGCTTGATGCAACTCCAGAAAAAAATTGACAAGCAATCCGTGCGTGATGTGGCATGGTATCGCAAAGGCGAAACCGAAGCCGTACCCGAGCCGGTGCTGGGTCCCGATCTCTTCGATCCGCGTCGCGCAGAAGAAATCACCGCGCTCGCGCACGACCCGCAAGCACTCGCCGCGCGCGCTGTCAAGATTCAGACCAAAGCTGAAAAAAAGGAAAAATAAAAAGTTAAAAGTTAAAAGCAAAGTATTTTTCACTTTGAACTTTTAACTTGTCACTTGGGAGAATGACAATGGCTGTCAATGCGCCAACTGCTCCAACTGAAACCAAACCGGTTAATGCGTTCGACGCGCCCAGCGTCGCTGAAAAAATCAAAGCAAAATTTCCCAATGCCATCGAAGCGGCGACGGATCAAAATCTAGTCATCAAGCGTGAACACTTGCTTGATGCCGTGCGGATTTTGCACGACGACCTGGGCTTTGATTATTTGCATAATGTCACGAGTGTGGATTGGCCCGACCGTTTTGAAGTGGTTTATCACGTGTCGTCCATCGAACGGCAGGGCGTACCGCTCACGCTCAAGGTGAACGCGGAACGCCAAGACCCCAAGGTGCCTTCGCTCGTCCCGATTTATCGCGGCGCGGATTTCCAGGAACGCGAAGTCTATGACATGATGGGCATTCGCTTTGAAGGTCATCCGTACCTGCGCCGCATTTTGATGTGGGAAGGATTTGAAGGTTATCCGCTTCGCAAAGATTATCGTGAACCGTATTTTGAAGAAGAAAAGAAACCGTTTGGCACGCGCTGGGATCGTGGTCATCACATTATCGCCGAAGACCGCAATCCCTGGCACGACAATGTGACGTACCCCGCGAACTTTGATGCGGTCGCATACCAACCGGTGCGCGACACCCTGCGAACCATCGAAGCCAGTGAAGCATCTGCCTCACGAATCAAGACCGACCGCATTGTTTTGAACATTGGTCCACAACACCCTTCGACGCACGGCGTGTTGCGCTTGAAAACCACGCTCGACGGCGAAACGATTGTCGCGGTCGAGCCGGTGCTGGGTTACCTGCATCGCAATCACGAAAAGATCGGCGAGCGGAACACCTTCCTCGGCAACATTCCGTTCACCGACCGTCTCGATTATTTTACTTCGATGAACAACAATCACGCGTACGTGATTGGCGTCGAAAAATTGATGAGTCTCAAAGTCCCTGAACGCGCGGAATACATTCGCGTGATTATGGCAGAGTTGACACGCTTTATCAGCCACCTGTCTCTGCTGGGCTTTTTGTTCAATGACCTGGGCGCCTTTTATACTCCTTTGCTGTACGCGTTGGAAGAACGCGAACTTGTTCTGGATATGCTCGAAGCGGCATCCGGCTCGCGCATGATGTGCAACTATATGCGCTTTGGCGGCATCGCACGTGATTTGCCCGAAGGATTTCTCGACAAGGCAACCTATCTGGCGAACGAACGCTTCCCGCGTGTGCTGGACGAGCTTGAGCGATTCTTGATGGGCAATGAAATTTTCCTTGCCCGCACGCAAGGTGTGGGCGTGCTCACGCGCGAAGAAGCCATCAATTACAGCACGGCGGGTCCGGTCTTGCGCGGCTCAGGCGTCAAGTACGATGTGCGTCGCGCGGAACCGTACTCGATCTATGATCGTTTCGAGTTCGACATTCCGACCGGTACGACCGGTGATGTGCATGCGCGTTTCATGATGCGTTTTTGGGAAGCCAAGCAAAGCATTCGCATTTTGCAACAAGCGCTCAAGCAAATTCAACCCGGCGAAATTATGACCGGCAAAAAGAATTATCAAATTCGCGTGCCCAAGGGCGAAGTGTACGGACGCGGCGAAAATCCCAAAGGTGAACTGGGATTCTATCTGGTCAGCGATGGCAATCCGAATCCATATCGTTATCACGTCCGCTCACCCTCGTTCATCAACCTGACCTCGATGAACGAAATGTCGGTCGGGCACAAGGTTGCGGACTTGATCATTATTCTTGGCTCACACGACGTCGTGATGGGCGAAGTAGATCGCTAGGGCGCGGAGGGATAACAATGAGTTTTGGATTAGGCGTACTGCGCGGAATGGGTGTGACCCTGCGCCGCGCAATCAAAACATATCAAGGCGATTTCAAACATTTCGGCAAGCCGTACGATGTTGCCGCATTCACCGAACGCCAGAGTGTCAAGGGCAGTGGCATCATCACGGTGCAGTATCCCGAAGAAAAACTAAAGCCGCCGGAAAATTTCCGGTTCGTCCCCTTCCTGGTTTACGATCCCAAGCTCGATGAGAACGGCAAACCGGTCATTGACCCGGCGACCGGCAAAGAAGCGGTCGGTTTGGAGCGTTGCACCTCGTGCGGCATTTGTTCCAAGGTGTGTCCGCCGCAATGTATTTGGATTGTGCGCGCGACCACGCCCGAAGGCAAGCCGAAACCGAAATGCACCGAGTTTTACATTGACATTGATGTCTGCATGAACTGTGGCATGTGCGCCGAGTTCTGCCCGTTCGATGCGATCAAGATGGATCATGATTACGAGCTGGCGGATTACGAGCGACACGTCGGACACATTCATGACATCAATCGCCTGATGAAATCCTCGACGTATCACGCGCAGATTCATCCACTTGATGTGGCGCGCGAAAAAGCGGACAAGGAAGCCAAAGAAGCCGCGAAAGCGAAAAAGGCATAAACTAGATTGTAGGGGCGAGCCAGCGGCTCGCCCCTCTAAAATTCAAATGACAATTCTGCAAATTGGTCAATCGGCTCCTCCGTTTACTTTGCGCGCGACGGATGGCAAAACGTATACGTTAAATCAAAATGACGCGCGACTCACGCTTGCCATATTTTTCAAGACAACGTGTCCAACGTGTATGCTCGCGTTTCCGTACATCGAAAAAACTCATCGCGCGTACGGCGATGCCGGTTTGGCGGTGTGGGGCATATCGCAACACGACCTGTCGCGCTCACTGGCGTTCGCGCGCGAGTACGGCGCGACGTTTCCGATTTTGATTGACGAGGCGTGGCAAGCATCGAAACAGTACGACCCGCAATTTGTGCCGACGCAATTTTTGATTGACCCCTCTGGACAAATCCTCGATTTGGTTGTATCGTTCGACAAAGCCGGTTTGAATCGGGTTGCGCAAATGGTTGCAACACGGTTAAAGGTGAACGAGGTGCTCATCGCGCCGAACCAGGATGGCAATCCGCCATATCGTCCGGGCTGAGGCACCGCGCATCACAAGCATGGCTAGGTGAGCCAGAGAAAAAACTAGTCAAAATTCAGGATTCAGAAACCATCGTTCTGAATTCTGAATTCTCGTATATTCAGGAGAGTTATGGCTGTTCACGAAATTGTTTTGTCGGGCGCGCCCGTGCTCCAACAAAAAGCCAAAAAAGTTAAAAAGGTGGATGAGGCCGCCCGCAAGTTGATAGACGATATGTTCGATTCGATGCGCGAGGCGCGCGGGCTGGGTCTCGCCGCGCCGCAAATCGGTGTGAGCTTGCGTGTGCTCGTGATCGAAATGCCGGAAGACGAGGACGAGGTGGATGAAAGTGTTGAGGCACTGCCGCGCGCGAAACGTAAAGTAAATTACAGCGGCGAGCAAATCGCGCTCGTCAATCCGGAAATCGTCAAGATGGAAGGCGAACAGTTCGGCGAGGAAGGTTGCCTCTCAATTCC
>CAZPIR010000155.1:0-3725 GCA_964586085.1 uncultured Anaerolineaceae bacterium
GTGCAGTTTGAACGCATCCGCACCGGAAATCATCGTCGCGTTTTTCGCACGCAACTCCTCGACCAATTCTTCGAGCAAAGCCGACCCGGTTTTGAGTGTCGCTTGAAAACGTTTCTCTTCTTCGCGCGTGATTTTGAGAATCGCTTCGCGGCGTTTTTCAAGTTCGGGATATTGCTCGCCCATCATTTCGATGACGGTCGGCAACACTTCGGTGAGGAAGGGTTCCTGGAAACCGAGCAAGTAACCATGTCGCGCGGCGCGGCGCAGAATCAAACGCAACACATAATTGCGCCCTTCGTTGCCGGGCACCACGCCATCCGCCGTCAAGAACGAAATCGCGCGCGAGTGGTCGGCGATAACACGGTACGAGGACAATTGTTTTTCCATCGTCTCTCTGTCGTGTCCCAACAATTTGCGCGTGTGCTCGATGATCGGCTTGAACAAATCGGTTTCGTAATTCGACAGCTTGCCTTGCAAAACTGCCGTCACACGTTCCAGCCCGGCGCCCGTGTCCACCGAAGGGCGCGGAAGCGGATCGAGTTTGAACGCATCGCCATCCTGGAAACGATTGAACTGCATGAACACGAGATTCCAAATTTCAATCGTCTCTTGCCCTGCCCCGTTCACATACTCGGCGCGATTAAATTCCGGATTCTTGGGATTCTTGCCGCGATAGTAATGAATCTCGGAGCACGGACCACACGGACCGGTCTCGCCCATCTGCCAGAAATTATCCTTGCGACTGAATCGGCGCACACGATCCGGCGACGCGCCGGCTTTGACCCAGAGATTCGCCGCTTCTTCGTCGGCGGGCACTTGATCGTCGCCCTCAAAAATCGTAAACCACAAACGCGACGGTTCGAGTTCGTAATGATTGACGAGCAAGTCCCACGCAAACTTGATCGCGTCGGCTTTGAAATAATCGCCGAACGAAAAATTGCCGAGCATTTCAAAGAACGTGTGATGACGCGGCGAGGGACCAACGTTTTCGAGATCGTTATGTTTGCCGGACACGCGCATACATTTCTGCGACGTGGTCGCGCGCGAGTAGTCGCGTTGCTCGCGTCCGAGGAACGTGTCCTTGAACTGCACCATGCCGGCGTTGGTGAACAACAAGGTTGGATCGCCCGCCGGAATCAGCGACGACGACGAAACAACCGCGTGCTTGCGGCGTTTGAAATAATCGAGAAAAGTTTTACGCACTTGGGCGGATGACATGGGCATAATAAATTATTCCTGCTCGTTGAATTTGCAGGCATTTTAGTCGAACCCCTTGCGAATGTCAAACAATCGGAACGTTTTTTGACGCACACGCGTTTTTAATTTATGATGGTACAAAATCTAGGAGGTTGCCATGTCACGCCAGCAATGGACGATTATCGGAGTGCTCGGAACGGCAGTCGTGCTCGTTTACTGTCTCGGTATGTTTTTTCTCGCGCAAGGATTTCTCGGACAAGCCAGCCCGGTCGCACAGCTCGCCGAGCCAGCCACGGCAACGCCGCCCCTTGTTGTCGTCGTGCCAACCGCAACACCCGTGTTGCCCACGGAGACGCGCACTCCGCAAGCAACCGCAACACTCGTCATTCAAATCCCTACGCGCGCTTCGCCGACCGCACGCGCAACCACCGTGATCGGCACACGCACCGCGGCGGCAAGCACAATTCAAAAAGCGTTCGATCAAACCTCCACCGCCAAAACGTACCGCATCGCCTTTGACATGTCCGCCAAAGGCGACCTGACCGGCTTTCCCGGCATGACGAGCACAAATCAGGAAATGTCCTTGTTCGGGATGAGCGGTTCGGTGAACGGCAAAAACTCGCACCTGGTTTTCAAAGGCGTGTTGAGCGCGCTCTTCGGCGGCGATGTGAACAAGGGCTTTGAGATAATGAGTGTGGAGGGGCAGACCTTTATCAAAGGACCGATGCCCATGTTCGGCGCACCGGAAGACAAGTGGTACGCGGCGAGCAGTTCGTTCAAATCGAGTTTCGGCGAACCCAGCCAGATGATGAACACGAATCAAAATGTGGACCTGAATGGTTTTCGCAAAACCGTCACCGAGCAACTCGATGGGCGAAAATGCGATGTCTACGTCGCCGACAAGGAAGCGAGTCTGGGTCTGGCGCGCTCGATCAACACTGGCACCACCTCGACCGAAGACGCACTGGGTTCACTCGATAGTGCCGAAACCAAAATTTGGATTTGTGACGACGGATACTTGCATCAACTCGCGATGAACCTGGAAGGACACGACAAGAGCAAGCCCACGCAAAAGATGGCGTTCCAAATTAAATTCCGCGTGTCCGATTTGAACACCGACATTAAAATCGCCGCGCCCGCCAATGCCGCGCCGATGCAAGCGCCCTCGTTTTCATTTGGCACACCAACCGCAACACCGAAAAAGTAAATTTATCTAAACCTTTAACCGCCCTGGATCAAACCAAGGCGGTTTTTTATTTTTAATTTCGCATTGCCATCCCAGGATTAAGCCATTTGGAGTACGCCGTTATAAACAATTTTCTCTGCGTCAATAATAAAGTCTGATTAACCGACCCAGGATTTTGAACTGGGTTGGTACCAATTTTTGACTTGCATGTGGTAGTTTGTTTGGCAAATCCGTTTAATATTTTTGAATACTGTTGTTGGTATGTGTGCCATGTTGTGCACCAATTCGACGCACCGTTAAACATCTGGCAATCCCAAATTCGAAGGAGAATAGATGCCCCCTCAACTTTCGCGTCGGCAGTTCCTCAAATCATCTTTGCTCGCGACGGGCGGGATGTTACTCCCCGCCACCACCGGCAAAATCTCTGCCGAAGTCCGCAAGTTCCCCCTGCACAAAAAGATCGGCGAAGCACGCACAGTGTGCCCGTACTGCTCGGTTGGCTGTGGCATGGTCATCGCCACCGACGACAAGGGTCACATCATCAACTGTGAAGGCGACAGTGAGCACATTATCAATCGCGGCTCACTCGACCCCAAATCGGTTGCTGTCCCGCAACTCTCGAACAGTCCCCTCCGTTTGAAAAAAGTCCAGTACCGCGCGCCCAATTCGGACAAGTGGGAAGAAAAATCCTGGGACTGGGCGATGGAGCAAATCGCCAAGCGCATCAAGGACACGCGCGACAAAACGTTCACGCGCACAGTCAAGGTTGCGGACAAGGACGTGACCGTCAATCGCACCGAAGCGATTGCGTGGCTCGGCGGCGCGGCGAACAACAGCGAAGACTGTTACCTCGCGAGCAAATTCTGCCGCACGCTGGGGGTCGTCTGGCTCGAACACCAGGCACGGATCTGACACAGCGCCACGGTGGCCGGTCTGGGCCCCACATTTGGTCGCGGCGCGATGACGAACGATTGGATGGATTTGAAGAACAGCGATGTCATGCTCGTCATCGGCGGCAACCCGGCGGAAAATCACCCCGCCTCCTTCCTCTGGATCAATCAAGCGCGCGATAAAGGCGGCAAGCTCATTGTCGTTGACCCGCGCTTTACGCGTTCGGCGGCAACCGCCGATTATTACGCGCCTCTCCGCCCCGGCACGGATATCGTGTTCCTCGGCGGCATGATCAATTACGCATTCCAAAACAAACTCTACAACGAAGAGTACGTCAAGGCGTACACGAATGCGCTCACCCTCGTCAACACAACGTACAAAGGTCCCGCCGACCTGGACGGCTTTTTTTCCGGGTTTGACAAGAACAGCGCCACGTACGACCAATCGAGTT
>CAZPIR010000155.1:3735-6659 GCA_964586085.1 uncultured Anaerolineaceae bacterium
CAAACCGAAAAAATCAAAGTGACCGGCGCGGACGGCAAAGAAACCGAAGCGACCGTATCCAAGCAAGCCACGTCACTCGACGACCCGAACAGCGTGTTCGCGCAAATGAAAAAACATTATGCGCGTTACACACCCGAAATGGTCGAGCGCGTGTGCGGCACGCCGAAAGACCAATTCCTCAAGGTCGCGGAAATGTTTTGCGGCACGAGCGCGGTAGACAAATCGGGTACGATTATGTACGCGATGGGTCAAACGCAACACACCGTCGGCACGCAAAACGTGCGCTCGATGGCAATTCTCCAACTCCTGCTCGGCAACATCGGCATTCCCGGCGGCGGCGTCAACGCTCTGCGCGGCGAATCGAACGTGCAAGGTTCGACCGATATGGCTCTGCTCTATCACGATTTGCCCGGCTATCTCGGCGCGCCAACCGACAAGCAACCCGACCTCGCCACGTTCAACACCAAGTTCGACGCGACCTCGTACTGGTCGAATGGTCCGCGTTTTATGACCACCCTGCTCAAAGCGTGGTACGGCGACAAGGCGACGAAAGAAAACGATTACGCCTACAACTATTTGCCCAAGGGAAGCGGCAACTATTCCTGGATTCCCTTGTTCGAGCAAATGTACGCCGACAAGATTGACGGCTTGATTTGCATGGGACAAAATCCCGCCGTGTCCGGTCCGAACGCGCGACTAGAACGCAAAGCCCTCGCGAATCTCGATTGGCTCGTCGTCCTCGACTTGTTCGAAACGGAAACCGCCGCATTCTGGCGCGCGCCCGGCGTGGATGCCAAGAGCGTCAAGACCGAAGTGTTCATGCTCCCGGTTGCGGACGCAATGGAAAAAGCCGGAAGCATTGTTACGAGCGGTCGCCGCATTCAATGGCGTCCCAAAGTCGCGACCGAACCCGGCGAAGCAAAAGAAGACATTTGGATTTTGACGCAACTCGTCAAGCAACTCAAAGAACTCTACAAAGGTTCGAGCGACGCCAAAGACCGCCCCATTCTCGATGTGGTGTGGAATTACGGCGACAAACCGGATGCCGAACTCGTCGCACGCGAAATCAACGGGTACGCGCTCGACGATGTGAAAGACGCGACCGGCAAAGTGCTTCTCGAAAAAGGCAAAATCCTGCCGAACTTTGCGATGATTGCTTCTGCCGCGAACTTTGACGCGATTGCGTGCGGCACCTGGATTTACTCTGGCTATTTCGCGCCCGCCGACGACGGCAACGGCACGATGATGCCCGCCTCGAAACGGCGCGGACAAAAAGACCCCGGCGACATGGGCATGTATCCGTTCTGGGGTTGGGCATGGCCTGCCAATCGCCACATTCTTTACAATCGCGCTTCGACACGACCGAACGGTACACCCTGGTCGGAAAAGAAAAAATTGCTGTGGTGGGATGCGGAAAAGAAAACCTGGGCTGGTTACGATGTGCCCGATTTCGTCGCCACCAAAGCGCCCGACGCCAAAGCCGACCCGACCGCACGCGGTCTCGGCGCGCAAGCTGGCACCGATGCGTTCATCATGAAAGCGGATGGCAAGGGCTGGTTGTTCGCGCCCAAGGGTCTGAACGAAGGACCGCTCCCCGAACATTACGAACCGTTCGAATCGCCCGTGACCAACTGCATGTCCGGTTTGCAATGCAACCCGGTCGTCAAGGTATACGCGACCGACAAGGACAAGGAAGTGGGCGACAAGTTTGGCTCGAAAGAAAAATATCCGATCATCGCGACGACTTATCGCGTGACCGAACATTGGCAAGCCGGCGCGATGAGCCGCACGCTTCCCTGGCTCGCCGAAATGCAACCCGATCTGTTCGTCGAGATCAGCAAGGAACTGGCAAAGGAAAAGAACATCAAGAACGGCGACAAGGTTACGGTCTTGAGCGCGCGCGGACAAATCTCCGGCGTGGCAATCGTGACCGCGCGTTTCAAACCTTTGACGGTGGATGGCAAACTCGTGCACCAAGTCGGTATGCCCTGGCACTTTGGCTGGCAAGGCATCGCGACCGGCGACATCACGAACGACATCACGCCGCACATCGGCGATGGCAACACCGGCATTCCCGAATACAAAGCGTTCTTGGTGGACGTGAAAAAGGCGGAGGCATAACCCATGGAAAACCATGCCGTTCTCGTTGATCTCAGCAAGTGCATCGGCTGTCGCGGTTGCCAAATTGCCTGCAAGCAATGGCAAGACCTGCCGGCGGTAGACACCCAAAATACGGGGAGTTATCAAAATCCGCCACGCCGCAATTCAAAAACGTACATGCTCATCGAGTTTCACGAACTCGAAAAAGCGAATCAGGTGCAGTGGGTCTTTGCGAAAAAACAATGCATGCACTGCAACGAACCCGCGTGCGCGTCCGCCTGCACCGTCGGCGCACTCATCAAACGCGAAGATGGTCCGGTCGCGTACGACGCCGAGAAATGTATCGGTTGCCGCTATTGCATGTACGCGTGTCCGTTTGGCGTGCCGATGTTCGAGTGGGACAAGGAATTTTCGCTCGTGAGCAAATGCAACTTTTGCATTGACCGTCTCGATTCGGGTGAGCAACCGGCGTGCACCAAAACGTGTCCGCCCGGCGCGCTCAAGTACGGCACGCGCGAAGCGATGCTCGAAACCGCGTACAATCGCATCTATACCAATCCCGGCAAGTACATCAAGCATGTCTACGGCGAGCGTGAAGTCGGCGGCACATCCTGGCTTTACATCTCATCCGTGCCGTTCGAAGAACTCGGTTTTCCGAAACTGCCCGAACACTCGGATGTCGAACTGAGCCACACGGTGATGCACCTCACGCCCACGATTGCCGGCGGGATGGCACTCGCCTTGAGCGGGTTGTACTGGGTCATCAATCGTCGTCGTAAAGTCGCAGAGCTTGAGGCATCACGGGCTGAGGAGGAAAAAACCGC
>CAZPIR010000155.1:6669-8222 GCA_964586085.1 uncultured Anaerolineaceae bacterium
TGTATCGCCTCGTCGTGGGACTGGGTCCGACGACGAACTTGAATGACGGTTATCCCTGGGGTGTGTGGATCGGGTTCGATTTGTTCATGGTCGCCTTTTCCGGCGGCGCGTTCACGCTGGCAACGATTGTCTATGTGTTCCAAATTGAAGAACTGCACAAGGCGATGCGACTCGCGGTGCTCACTGGTTTGCTCGGCTATCTCTCCGTGCTGGCGATTCTCGCCTTTGACCTGGGACGCTGGGATCGCGCGTATCATTTTGTCATCTACCCCAACATCAACTCGGCACTGTTTGAAGTGAGTTGGTGCATCGCCATCTACAGCACCATTCTCATCACCGAGTTCAGCCCGGTCATTCTGCAAAAACTAGGGTGGCATCGCGTGCTCGCGTTCGTCAAGCGCATCACCATCGGGCTTGTGATTGCCGGCGCAACGCTCTCGACCTTGCACCAATCGTCGCTCGGTAGCATGTTCCTGGTGATGAGCCATCGCTTGCATCCGTTGTGGTACTCGCCATTCGTGCCGTTGCTGTTCTTTGCCTCCTCGATTGCCGCCGGCATGGCGACGATTGTCTGCGCGACGACACTCAGCTTCTTTACTTTCAAGCGCAGTCTCGATCAACACATCATCGCCGAACTCGCTTCGTACATTCCCTGGGCACTAGGGTTCTATTGGATTCTACGCCTGGGTGAATTGCTTGGCGCGGGCGAGTTTGCGCTCATCTGGTCGAGCGGCAATTACAGTTGGCTGTTCCTCGGCGAGCTGGTTGTGTTTGGCATCGTGCCCATCGCCATGTTCACCCAGGAACGCGTGCGGATGAATCGCTGGCTGTCGTTCCTCATTGGACAATGCGTGCTCCTGGGCGTTCTGCTCAATCGCTTTAACACGACCTGGCTCGGCTTTTTGCCGGTCGAGGGCTATCAGTACACGCCTAGCTGGATGGAGATCGCGATTCAAGCCGGCGTGCTCGCCGCAACCGTCGTCGTCTACTCGCTCGCCGCGCGGTACCTGCCGCTGTTCGACGACGAACATCACGAATCACAATCCGCCATGGCGCACAGTTAGATGGCAGTCAATTACTCGGAGATTCTCAGCGCGTTAGAACAAGCCAGGTCGGAACATTCCGACCTGGCTGAATCACTTGATTTGCAAATCGCGCTCACGCGCGCGCAGGCAACTGTTTCCGTCGTGCTTGCCGAACGCACGCTCGACTGGGACACGATGGCGCAGGCGATGGATCGCGGCAAGCCCCTGCTCGCCGTTCTCGATTGGCAAGCCGACGCAACGCACCTCGCCGAAACCTGGGTCGTCATCTGCAACATCCTCGCCGCGCATCGCGCCGACCTCGCCGTTGCGTTCGCACAAATCGCACGCTTGCCCGTCGAACAAATCACTGCACTCGCGCAAACCTATCTCGCCGGCGAAGACATCACCAACACATCCAACGATCCCGCGCTGTTGTACGTCGCGCTGAATCACACTCTGCGCCCGTTCCTACGCGCGGAAGCCGCACGCTGGCACGATCACATCGCACGCGTACCTTGGTATCAAGGG
>CAZPIR010000156.1:0-4914 GCA_964586085.1 uncultured Anaerolineaceae bacterium
CCGGCCCG
This sequence comes from uncultured Anaerolineaceae bacterium, assembly GCA_964586085.1. GTDB lineage: Bacteria > Chloroflexota > Anaerolineae > UBA4142 > UBA4142 > JACRBM01. The sequence goes on from CAZPIR010000156.1 coordinate 9, forward strand.
CTCGTGACGTACGGCGAGACGACGGTCAAGTCCACTTGATCGAGAATCAACTCGACGAGGCGGCGCGAGGGATCGCGCGCGCTGAGCAACCGGCGAATGTCACTACCATCGAGGACGATGAAATCGTGCGCGCCCTCGCGCACAATGCGTTTGAGCGAACGGCGTCCTTCCTCGGCAGGCGCATCACGCAGGTCAATCACTAGCGCAAAGTAGCTGACCATGTTGAGAATATTCATCAAGTCGCGCAGTTCACCCAAATCGCTGGGACGCGCTTCCTGACGCGGCATAAAGATAATCGGAAAGCGCGGCGGAATTTTCAAACGCAATGCCGGCGCCTTGACCACATAGCCGACCAAGCCATGATACGAACGATCTTCGACGCGAGTAAATCCCAGCATTTCGCACAACTGCTCGATGATTTGACTCGTGACCGAGTTGAACGCGTCTTCGCTTTCGACAACTTCCCATGCCGCTTTCCAGTGACGCAAAAATTTTTGTGCCGTCGCAAAATTGTCGAGCTTGAGCGAGGCGGGCGCCAGTTGAAGCGTCAAGGCATCGCGCGCATGTTCGTCGGCGTACCGCCGCAGTGAACGCGACAAGTAACGGCGTGGAAGTTTGTTCAGGTTCGCCGCGTTCGCTTCACCGCCCTTCCATAACGCTTGCGTAATCGCGGTTTCCCATTGCGGATAATCGCGCCGCCAAGATTGTTCCTGCGAAGCGGGTCCATAACGTGCCCGCCATACCAGCGCAAGCGCAACCGACAAGACCACACCCGACACTAACGCGCCAATCAACGCACCGGTAGTAAACACATCGGGACCGGCAACTTTGAACAGATCTTGACCAGCGGCGACACCACTCCCGTTCGTACCCACGAACAAACTAGACGGTGTATTCGGATCCACCGCAACCGCCAACACGTCTGCAACGATGAGACCTTCGTTTGCCACTGCCCAGTTTGTGCCGGCATCTTCACTCCGATACAAACCACGATCCGTACCCACATAGACGACACCGGGCGTGCCGGGATTGAGCGCAATGACCTGGAAACGCGCGCGCGCCGGGAATGCGCCGCGACCCAACACTTGCCATTGTCCGCTCGCGACATCACCACGATAAACCCCGGCAGAAGTAAACCCGATGTAAACGGCTTGTGCATCAGCGGCAAGCGCGCGCACTTCATCCTGCGGCAGATCGTTCGACGTGACGCCTTGCCACGCCGCATTGGGTTTAGCCGTATCAAGCTTGAACAAACCGCGTTCAGTCCCAGCATACAAAGTTGACGGGGGAACAAGCACTAATGCCGTCACACGCGAAACGCCACTCAAGCCGTTGGCTTGCGGAGACCACGTCTGTCCGCGATCTGTGCTTTTGAACAAACCGCGTCCCTGGGTGCCGGCATACAATTCAAAATTTTGTCCTTGCGGCACAAACGCAAGACTACTGATTGGCGCATTTGGCGCGATACTATCGGTAAGCCGAGTAAAGGTCGTGCCGCCATCGCGCGAAACGAACATCGCGCTACCCCAGGTACCGGCGTAAATGATTTGCTCGTCCGTCGCATCACGTGTGAGCGAAAAAACAAAGGGATCGCTCAGCCCTTGTGCATCGCGCCAATTGGCGCCACCATCGCGACTGATGTGCAAACCAAACCGCGTTGCGGCAAACAACGCCGGTGTTTTTCCGGGTACCAACATCAACGCATGAATACTCGTATTGATCAAACCCGTGTTCAGGGCTTGCCAATTCAAGTTTTCATCCGCCAATTTCCATACCCCGCGCACAGTGCCAGCGTACAAGGCATTCTTGTCGTTGAACGCCAGGGCTTGAATCGCAAAATCGCCAGCAATGTTTTTCGAGGGTACCCAAGTTGCCCCACCGTCAGTTGTGCGCCACAAAAATTGTCCCACTGCGGCATATACGCGATCAGGTTGGCGCGGATCACTAACCAAGGGCTTGATCAATCCATTCGCCAGTGTGCCACCTACCGCGCTCCACGTCTTGCCATCGCGGCTACGATACAAACCCTGGGTCGTGCCGACCAGTAAACCGGTTTTGGTCGCGGCGATGGATTGCGGACGCGCGCCTGCTGGCAAACCTTCGGAGCTGGCTTGCCAACGCTCACCGCGATCACGCGTAAAGTATATGCCGGCATCCGTTGCCGCAAATGCGCCATCACCGAAAATGGTGATGCCCGATACGCGCGCCGCCGGCAAATCCCGACTCGTTTCGCTCCAGGTATCGCCGTTGTTATCGCTGTGCAAAATCGTGTTTGCCGTGCCGGCATAGACCACATTGGTTGCCGGGTCGTAAAGCAACGTGAAAACAATTTGTTCGGCAACACGCGGGTCGGTCAATTTCCAGGTCACGCCGCCATCGTTCGTGCGATAAATGCCGGTTTGCGTGCCAGCAAGAACCTGGGTCGGCTCGCGCAAAACAGCTAGGGCATTCACCGTCAAATCTTCGGCTAAACCTTTAGATGCCGGTTCCCAATGCGCGCCATCATCTCGCGTGACAAATGCGCCGCCATTCGTGCCCACATACGCCACGCCCGAACCAATCGCCAGCGCATTAATCTGCCCGCCTGCCGGTCCGTTTGTCGGCGACCACTTGATTACTTCTTCTGCCGATGCGCTCGGGACCAGGGCGATGAGTAAACTGACGATGATTAAAAATAAAATACGCCGTCGTGTCACGGCATCCTCCGCCAAAAAAGATTACCTTGATTATAACGGAAACCTAGGACAATGTAAATTATGCTCTTGTCCTACCTTAAAAAAATTCATCACTTGAGTATGCCAGCCACTAAACAACAGCGCAGATTGCGACAAGACTTGCAGATTACTCGCAAACCAACTCGCCAACAATTAGCACACACAATTGTTTCGGCAGGTTCAAATTCAGTTGACTGAATCCGTAATCCTCTTCTGTACTTGCAGTCGAAACGACTTGAGCTGGATCGAAACAAGCGTTTTTTGACAAATAAGACTTGATGAGATAAAGTATCTATGTAATTAGTAAAGGTTATGGATGCCTTGTCAGCTGACAGGGCGTTTTTTATGGTGGAGGCGAACCATGGTTGAGGTTCACGAATTGCAGGTGTTTCTCGCGGCGGCAGAGGAAGAAAATTTTTCGGCGGCGGCGCGCAAATTACATTTGAGCCAACCGGCAATCAGCTTTCAAATTCAAGGACTGGAACAACGCCTCAACATCCAACTTTTTCAACGCACCGGCAAACGCATCGCATTGACCGAAGCCGGGCGCGAGCTTTTACCGATGGCGCGCGAACTAGTCAACATGTCCTCACGCATCGAAGAGACAATGTGTTTGCAACAAGGCATCGTCAAAGGGCATGTTCAAATCGGCTGTAGCACCAGTCCGGGCAAATATATTTTACCGAACCTGATTGGCGCGTACCGCAAACAATTCCCCGATGTGCAATTTACTGTTCAAGTGATGAGCCGGCAAGACGTCGAAGAAAAATTATTGCGCAAAGAAATTCATATCGGTGTGCTGAGTATTCCCAGCAAACACAAAGAACTCGAGTGCTGGCCCATTTTCGAGGACGAACTGGTGCTGATTGTCGGAGCGAAACATCCCTGGGCGACACGCACGAAAATCCCCCCTGCTGAACTACACGAGTCCGAATGGATTTTGCGTGAGGGTGGCGCGGCAACGCGCCAACTCGTCACCAACATCCTCGCAGAGAATGGCGTACCCGCCAGTGATTTGCGCGTGGCGATGGAACTGGGAAGCGTCGAAGCTGTCCAAGCCGCTGTCGAAGCCGGACACGGCGTGTCGTTCGTTTCGCGCGTCGCGGCGCAACGCGGACTAGAACTGGGACGCATCAAAGCCATCACCGTGCGTGGACTCAACGTGCGCCGCCAAATTCTCCTCGCGCGTAACAAGCTCCGCACCTGCACGTGCGCACAATTGCGTTTCCGCGAATTCATCGAATCACCCGAGGGACATCTGGTTCTCGCACAGACGATTGAATGAGCTAGCAGTTTGTCGGAGAGAGGCGTAAGAGAACCTCGTGGTAAAATCGGAGTATGCCTAGACAATTCAAAACACCGGATTACGAAGCAACCCTTAACCAAACCATCACGTTACGCGACGCGTTGCCGCCAAATCACTTGGCCCGTTTCATCGTCGACGTGATTACCCAGTTGGATTTGAGTCGTATCTATACCCAGTATGCCCCTGTGGCGGCGTTGCCCTGGTCTTTGGTTTCTCAGCCGCAATCGCAACAGGCACAGCGCGTATCGTGCGCGGCAAAACGAAATCCTATTCATCGATGCGCGCAAAAAGGGAACGGGGTCAACCGCCGCCAGTGCGAGCGAACGATTACAAACTGATGCCTGGGATTTACGTTGGCACGGAAGCGACCGAGACGGACGACACGCCGTTTGAGGTCAAGGTGGCGGAACTGCCCAAGTTTGCGAGCAAGTGGATTGACGGTGAGACGAGCAAGAGCGAGGAATAAATTTTATTGCAAAAATAAAATGCGCGCCGAGACAATTTTCTCGGTGCGCGTTTGGTATTGTCAGTCTATCTAGCAAGTGTTTGATGCTACGGGAAAATCCGTTTAACTTGTTTATTTTGATCAAATGAAATTATTATGCGCCAAAGACGATCACCTTGTAAATCATATTCGCATCTGAAATATTGCGTGCCATCCGATAATGTGGTAGTTGGCTCACAATCATAACGATATTTGCCTATTTTCAGATCGACTTGATCATAGGTCAATCGCCCCCGGTCTGTTGTTGTGCTGAGCCCCACAAAGATTGTTTCGAGCAGGTCATAAGCATATACCACCTTGTCCGGTTGGCATCGTCTGTCACTTGAAGGCAGATTGAAGCTGAGACAAATATCTTGAACAACTTCCGGTTCGAGTGGTTTG
>CAZPIR010000156.1:4924-8161 GCA_964586085.1 uncultured Anaerolineaceae bacterium
TTGTCTGCTTTGTAATCGTTGAAGGCGAAAATCAATCCGGTTGTGACCCCGGCAAAGCAGACAAACAAAAATATGCCTAGCACAATTAGGCTGAGTAAGGCAACGAGCCATTGTGATATTGATAACCTCATGTTAATTCTCTCGTGGTCAGAGAGCGCCGACAAAAAACCTCTGCGCTCTCTGTGTTTCAGTGGTGAAATCGCTTACCCCACACTCGGTGAGTCTTCCACCTGCCAAACTAGAATCGGGTCTTTTTTGCCGCGCGTGCGAAGCGAGTGAATGTGTTCCGTGTTCCACACATCGCTAATCTGCTCGCGTGTCTCGATACTGATGAGCACCTGTCCCGGCGCGGCAAGCGCGGTGATGCGCTCGGATAACGTCACCACATCGCCGACCACCGAGTACTCGGTTTGCAAATTGCTCAACTGCCCCACGACGACCGCGCCGGTCGCCAACCCAATCGCCGCGCCAATCTCTTGCTCCTCGGTCGTTTCAGGATTGCGCTCGCGCATCTGTTGCTGAATCGCGAACGCGGCTTGAAGTGCGCGCGTCGCGTGGTCGGTTTGCGCGAGCGGAAAATTCCAGGTTGCGATGACCGTGTTGCCAATCTGGCTCGCCACCGCGCCGCCCATCCGGAAAATTGTTTCGACGACGAGCGAGTTGTTGCGATCGAGCAATTCGATCACCGTTTCCGGCGCGGTCGCTTCGGAGAGAGTGGAAATGCCGCGCAAGGTCGCGCACATCACCGTCACCTCGCGGCGTCCGCCGGCAAGCGAGAGTGTGCCTTGCGTGTACAGGTCAATCACCTGCGACACCGATTCGGGCGCGATACGCCCCTGGAAAATCCGGCTGAGCGAGGCGCGCGTGCGTTCTTCGGAAAAGTACCGGTACGTCACGGCGAGCACGTACGTAGCGACGAGTGCGATGCCGGCATAGAGCGGTGTGATGATGACGCCGGCTTCGGCGCGCCACGAAGCATAGAGGAGATACAGCGCAAGGATGCCGATGCTGAATACCGCGCCATACATCCAGGGCATACGCGGTAAAGTAATGCCGGCAAGCATCGCAATCACAAGCACGGCGGCAATTTGCCAACCCCGGTCTTCCGTGCGTAAATAATTTCCACTCAACAAGGTTTCAATTGCATCGGCTTGGATTTGCACATTGTAAGCGCGGGTCGTGTCCACGCCAGCGGGCACGGCAAAGGTTTCTGGCACGGCATTGGTCACTGGACCCACCAACACAATTTTATCGCGCAGTTGCGCAAAGTCGGCTTTGCCTTGCATGATGACGGTGTATGAAATGCCCTTGACTGCATCGCGGCGCACATAGTTGAGAAGCATCTGTCCTTGCTCGTCTACGGGCACGCGCTTGTCGCCGATTTGAGCAAACCCTTGCACAAGTTCGACCTTGGGTTCGCGTCCTTCGAACAATGCAACCGCCGCGAGGGCGAGCGCCGGATAACGTTGCCCAGGTACATCCATTGCCAGTGGCACGCGACGCACCACGCCATCAGCATCCGGGTACAACGCGCCGTGAGCGAGCGTCGTGTTAGTGGTCCGCAATCCTGGAGCAGGCGCGATGATGGAATCGAATGCCGGGAAGGGACTGGCTTCCACCGGGAATCGGGTTGCTTCGACGCCGAGAACCGGTTGCACAAGGTTGCCGGCTCGACGCAAAACATTCGCCAACAATTCATCTTCAGCGGGATTGCCCGTGTCGGGCATGACCATATCGAGGACGATTGCGCGCGGTTGAAAACGCGCAATGATTCCGATAAAGCCGCGTTGCGTGATGCGTTCGAGGGGCCAGCCGTACTCGTCCACCGTCGCGCTGTCCACCGCGATCAAGACAACCTTGCCGCTCGGCACGCGCGGACGATAGAACCAATCGGCTAGTCCGGCTTCAAAAGATCTGAACGCGCCGAGTGATACAAGACTGGCGACGATCAAGCCCACGAAAAGCCCGATTGCCGCGCCGACCTGGAATCGGCGGAGGCCGCGTGGACTAAAGGCGCGGCGCCATAATTTTTGAAATGTAGTTGCGAACAAAGATGAGGTTTGCACAGGCAGTCCGTTTAATTTTTTCTTTGTAAACATTCTAACACGGGTTCAAGCATTTGCAAAGGGTTTGGGATGATTTTCGATTGCGTTTTCTTCTTGACAAGATTTGAAAATCAAGTGTATAATAGCGCCAGTTGATGCAATGACAAATGGGATCAGGCAGTCAGGACATCAACCAAATCAATGGCTCCAAAGAGAGCAGGTACATCCTAAGGAGGATGAACATGAAGTACTTGAAAGTGCTCGTTCCTGTGCTCGTGGTGGTTGCGATGCTCGTCATCGCGTTGCCCGCCGGCGCGCAGGGTCCCGTCAAGATCGCCACAGGCGAAGGTATGAAGAGCGTGTTCGTGCGCGCGGCTGGCACGAATGAAGATCCATTCGGTGGTCTCCCGATCAACACCTCCAGTGGCTTGGGTGCCGCGTCCAAATTCGGCATGGGTGGTCCTGGTGTCTTCGCCGCGCCCGGTGGCAAACCGAGCGACAAGAGTGGCGACGGCACAAGCCCCCGCAAAGCCATCTTCATCGGTGGTGCATGGGCGATGGGTCCGTCGGTTGGTGGTAACGTTGGTTACCGCGCCGCGAACGAAAATCCGGAAGAACTGCCCTCCTGCGCGACTGTCAAGTCCCCCGCCGGCGTTTCCCGCTGGTTCAAGATGGACACTTGGCAGAACAAGAAATTGCAAATCTGGTTGGACGACGAACTGAACACCGCGACCGCGCCCTCGGGCTCGGCAGTGTTTGGTGCAGGCGACAACTGGATGGTTGGCTTGAACCAACAATCCGCGTGGGCCGTGAACGGTTGGGATTGGGTCATTGGCGCGCCGGCGAATCCGTATTATGCGGATGGCTGGGTGTTGGCAGTGTACGATCCCACCAACATGCAACCGAACTTTGCATACGAAGCCCCGAACGCTACGTTGTACACCGTGCCAGTGAGTGCTTCGAGCTCCCTCCGCCGCTCGGGTCAAGGCGCGCCCTTGGCTGACAGTGGTCGTGGTTTGAGCACCTCCGGTATCCTCGGCGGCATCGGTTCGGTTCACGGCTATGCCACGTACAACAAGAATCAACCAAGCCACCTGTTGTGGTACGAATCGGTCTTCGACGGCTGGGTTCACACTCGTGTCTACAATCAAATGATTTGGGACGGCGTGGTCACAGTTTGCTCGTACCGCGC
>CAZPIR010000157.1:0-8142 GCA_964586085.1 uncultured Anaerolineaceae bacterium
CGGAGAGGCGGTCGGCAAAGAGCGCGGTCATCATCGTCACGCCGGCTTTCGAGAGACAGTACTCGGCGCGATTCGGACTGCTGGCGTACGCGCTGAGCGAGCCGATGTTGACGATTTTCGCGTTCGCCGTTTTGAGTTCGATCATTTTGTTCGCGACGAGTTGCGTAAGGAAAAATGGTCCCTTTAAATTCGTCGTCATCACTTCATCGTAACTCGCTTCGCCGACCTGAAGCATATCCGTGCGCACACGCGGAGCCATCCCCGCATTGTTCACGAGCAAATCAATGTGTCCGAATTTTTCGAGCGTCGCCGCAACGAGTCGTTCTCGGTCTTGGGTAACCGCGACATCGCCTTGCACGACGATGCCCTGTCCACCCGCTTGCTCGACCAGACGCAACGCTTCGTTCGCCGCATCCGTGTTGCCGCGATAGTTGATGACGACACACCAATTTTTTTGTGCGAGTGCCACCGCGATGCCGCGACCAATCCCGCGCGCCGCGCCGGTGACAAGTGCCACTTTGTTCGACATATTTGCCTTTCGACACGGAGACACGGGGACAAGGCGAAATTTCTCACCGTGTCTCCTTGTCCTCTTGTCTACTTGCTATCGTGAAGAACGTTATAGACCGCTTCCAGGAAAAAGTATTCGCCCCACATCACGCTCTCGTCCACGCCGAGACCTTTGCGTTGATGATACATCCCGTGCTTCAAAATGCCTTCCCAGCCCGGCGTTTCAATCGCAAGAAATTCCGGCTCGGTGAGTGTATCGAGAATCGTCAGCGCGTAATCGCGATACAAGCGCGCGCGAGCCGGGTCGCCCGTGAGTTTGGCGAGTTGCCACAAACCGCCGGCGGCAATCGCGGCGGCGGAACTTTCGAACGGCAACGTGGGATTCGGCTCGTCCCAGTCGTTCGGCGGAACGCCGTGCGCGGGTGTGTGCTCGATGTAGAAATTCGCGCACGCCTCGGCGGTTTGCAAAAAGCGCGCATCGCGCGTGAACGAGTACGCCGTGCCAAAACCGTACAATGCCCAGCACAAGCCGCGCGCCCAGGATGAATCGAAACGAAAACCTTGATGCGTGGTCTGACGCAAAAATTCGCCGGTCGTCGTATCGAAAATTCCTTCGTGCGACGTACTGCCGTCACCGCGCACCAAGTACTTGCGCGTCGTGAGACAATGCTGATTCGCCTTGCGCGAAATGTCCGCATCGCCGAGTTGTTGCCCCGCGTAGAAAATAATGCCGACGTTCATCATAATGTCAATGAAGCAACTTTCGTCAGAGACGAACGAGCGCAGATATTGTCCTTTTTCCTTGAAACGCATTGACAATGTTCTGCCCGCGTGTACGACGACCTCGTTGATCGCCGGATCGCCGGTCACATCGTACCAGCGTTTCCAGGTTGACCAGAAAAGAAATCCCAGGTCGTGCACGTTGCGGTCGTCCTTGCGTTCTTCGATGAGGCGCGAATAGTGTTCGGCTTTGCCACGCCAGTACGCATCGCCCGAATGTTGGAACATCAACCACAACTGCCCGCCGAGAAATCCTTCGCACCAATTCGTCCACGACTCGCCGCTGTGTTTCCACTTGCCATTCATCGTGTACATCGGCAACAAATCGGGATACGTTTCGATGAGATGTTTGAGTTGCTTGCCCGCAAAGTCAAATGTGCGGGTGAGTTTGGTTTCGAGTTTTGTCATTCCGACTCCATAGACCAAAATGCAGAGGTCAAACCGAGTTGTTTGAATATCGCTTGCACCTGCTCGACGTTACGCCCGTGAAAATCGAGCGCGAGACGATTGTGATACCAAAGTTGCGAGAGTTCCCAGACCTGAGCCAGCGTCAAGGTTGCGCCGCGCGCGTATTGATTCGTCGCTAGCCAACGCTCAAGCCCGTCTTCCGACCGGAAGAGGAGCATCGTCGCTCAAGTGAAAATCAAATCGTCGTACCAATGGCGAAACGGGACGAGAAAATGAATGCGTTCTGCGCCGCTCGTCACCTGCCCGTTTTCCACACGCAACGTAATCGGCTGTTGATTTTCCGCGCACGTTGCTTCGATGATCGCGTCCGTGTGGAGCGCGACAGGAATGCCGAAGGAGTCCCACGCGCAATTCGCCCAGTACGTTTTTCCGTTCGCGTGAACCCGGAACGACGTGGGTAGCGCAGAGAACGGATTCGCCATCCGAATGTTGTGCGTGCCAGGATCGAGAAACACCGCGTGCCGTTGACCCAGTTCGGCGTAAACCGTTATCGCTTGCTCGCGCGTCAAACCAAATTGCGTTGCGGTTTCACCCACCGTCGGCGGACGCGCCGTCGCAACAAAATGTTGATAGACAAATGCGCGCACGCGCCAGATTAGGTCGTCGCTCATTTCATTCGTTTCCCGGCGTGGTTACGCAACCCGTACCGCTTGCATCTCCGCCTGAATCGCCAACTCGATCGCTTTGAAGATGTGCGCTTGCGTCATTGCGTGCTCGGTGCGATTCAAGCAATCGAGAATCAGTTGACCAAAAAACGGATAGCCGACCTCGCCGTGAACAGAAATGTGATGCTCGCCTTTGTGGTCAACGAGATAGACTTGGTCGCCTTCAGGGTCGCGCGCGACATCAATATATTTTCGCAATTCGATGTAACCGTCTGTGCCGAGAATGACCGTGCGCCCATCGCCCCACGTGCCCAGTCCGTCCGGCGTAAACCAGTCCACGCGAAAATATTGCGTCGCGCCATTGTCGCCGACGAGCGTTGCGTCGCCGAAATCTTCCAACCCAGGATAGTCGGGATGATGATAATTTGCGACCTTGCTATGCAAGACACGCGCATCCTTGACGTCGGCGTAAAATAAAAATTGTTCGATCTGATGCGAACCAATGTCGCACAAGATACCGCCGTACTTTTCTTTTTGGAAAAACCACGCGGGGCGCGTCGGCAAGCTGATGCGATGCGGTCCCAGTCCGAGCACTTGAAGCACGCGCCCAATCGCGCCTTGCTGAATCAAATCGCCGGCGTACACCGCCGCTTCGACGTGAATGCGTTCGGAATAGTACGCCGCGTACTTGAGCCCCGTCGCTTGCACCTTGGCTTTCGCCGCATCGAGTTGTTCGAGCGTGGTCAGCGGCGGCTTGTCCGCGAAAAAATCCTTGCCCGCGTCCATTGCGCGCAAGCCAAGCGGACAACGGTCGCTGGCAATCACCGCGCTCGCGACGAGATGGATGGACGCATCATTCAGAATTTCGTCTTGGCTTTTCGCGACGCGCACATCGGGAAAGGTTTTGCAAAAACTCGCGACCTTGTTCGGGTCTGGGTCGTAAACCCAAGCGAGTTCGGCGCCGGCTTCAATCAAGCCGTTGCACATTCCGAAAATGTGTCCGTGATCCAAACCAATCGCGCCAAATCGGAAATCGCCTTTGCCAACGACGATGTTCGATTTACCTTTCGGCGCGTAATTCGCGCCATCTGCTTTTTGAAATGTCGCCATAATTTTTGAACCGCCAAGACGCAAGGGACGCAAAGGAAAAATCACTCGTGACGCCCCTCGCCTCTCGTTATTTTTTCTGATCGCTGGATGCGCCGACGATGATGGTGCTATCGGCAAAATTTTCAACGCTCTTGGTTTTTTGATGAAACCGTTTCGCGTGCACGAGAATGCCCTCGCGCGTGTAAAACGAATTGTCCGGCGCGAGCGGCAACGCAACGCGCTGGCCGCTGAACCCGGAGGTGTAAATCGCCGTGACCAGTTCAATCGTGTTGCGACCGGCGACGCCATCAATCAACAATTCTTCGGTACCTTCGATTGCCGCGAGCACATTGGCGATTTGTCCGGCGTGCAGTTCGTGCGGCAGTTCGGGCAATCGCTCGTACATCGCGCGGATATCCGCTTCGAGTGCCGGGTTTTCGTCGGGGAAACCATTGTCGCGTTGACACGATGCCTTGACGTGCCACGGCACGCGAATCGTCGCACACTCGCCTTGCAAAACAAATTGTTGCGGTTCGCCGTGATGCAACAGCGACGCGTTCACCTGACCGATTGCACCGTTCTCGTAAAACAACACCGTCGTCGAAAAATCTTCGACCTCGGAATTGATGTGCGCGACGTTCGCGACAATCGCGTGAAGCGATTGCGGCATTCCCATCATCCAGTGAAACAAATCAATTTGATGCACTGCGTGATTGAGCGTGCAACCGCCGCCCTCTTTTTCCCACGTGCCGCGCCACCACAAATCGTAATAGTTGGAGCCGCGCCACCAGAACGAGTCCACCTGTCCGTGCACGATTTTGCCGGCGATGCCCGACTCGACAATGCGTTTGAGTTTCATCATCGGCGTGCGGAAACGATTTTGCGCGACGACCGCAAGCAAGCGTTTGTTCGCGCGCGCCGCCGCAATCATTTGATCGCACTCGGCGAGACAGGTTGCCATCGGTTTTTCGACGAGGACGTGTTTGCCGGTGTTGAGCAGATCAATCGCCGTGGGCGCGTGCGTGAACGGCGGCGCGCAAATCACGCCGAGATCGAATTGCACATCGTTCAACAACGCGTGGTGATCGCCAAACACGCGCGCGTTCAAATTATACTTGGTCAATTTTTGCGCGGCTTTGTCCGGATACACATCTACCAACGCAACGATTTCACAACGACCGGGAAATTTTTGAAATGCTTCGATGTGCGTGTCGGCAATTCCGCCGGCACCGATGATAGCAACACGAATCAATTTATTTTCTCCAATGCCACACGCCGGTTGCAATGCCGGACGCGCTCAAGCCCGCCAGCGATGCGAGCGGATGTTTTGCAAGCGTGAGCGCAACGGCGACGACCGCGCCACTCAACCACAACCACACCGACACTTGACGCGGCGCATGTCCCGCGCGTCGTCGCACCGATTCGACCGCGAGCGGAATGAGAATCGGCGGCAGGGTCGCGGCAAGCACACTGAGCCAGGGCAACATCATTTGGTCAATTCGCCAAATCGCGAGCACAATGCCAATCATACCCATTCCAAACATTCCGCGCGTTTCATCAATGCCCGTCGCCGCGCGCAATGCCGGCGCGCCCGAGTACAACGTCGTGAAGGTCGGCGCGATGCTCGCGAGCGTGATCAGCAAGTTGCCAATCGCGAGACCGCTCGTCCCAGCAAGCACACTGACCAAATCTGCCGAGCCAGTGCCTTGTTGCAAATTCGCGCCGGCAAGAATCGTAATCGTCAGCGGCGTGCACAACAACAAACCAACAATTGCCAAATCGCGGCGCGTGCCAAGTCGCGCGGTGAAATCGGGTGCGCGCACCATAAACACGGAAACAAAACCCATCATCAACGCAACGTCGCTCAACGTTTGCAAAGGCGGCGCGACGTTCAGCGTGAGCGGCATCGCGGTTGCGCCGTACCGCGAAACGATCAACGCGATTAGAACGAGCACGCACATGGTCGTAAGCGAGGCGAGCACATTCCAACCATGCAAGCCGCGCAACGATAAAACCAAAATCGGCACGCCCATCACGAGCACGCCGAGCCATTGCGGTTGCCCAACCAATGCGCCGAATGCCGCCGCGCCAAAACCGATGTTGAGGCCAAACCAGCCGGTCATGCCAAACGCGATCAACGCGCCGAGCAATTTTTGCATCACGGGATTGAAATAACGCGGCGCGACCTGGGTCAAATTGCCGCCATCGCCAAGCGGCGGTTGCAAACCCAGATGTCCCTGAAACCAAATGAGAATAAAAATCAGCGCCATCGCGCCGAACATTGAAACAAGGGGAATCGGACCGGCGTGTTGCGCGGCGAGACCTGCGCCGACCAACAACGCACTCGGCGACGTGCCCACGCCGAGCCACGCGCCGGCAACACTTTTCCAATCCCGTGTCATCTAATCGAACCACTCGTCGGCGGGATCGAACGCGGGAATCGGAATAATCGCGATGCGGAGTTTACCAATCGCGCGATGCCGACAGCCCGGTTTAATCATCACCGTGCTCATCGGCTTGACCGAGATGCGCGCACCATCCAACTCCATCTCACCTTCACCTTCGAGAATCAGATAAATCTCGGTGAGCGTTTTGTGATAGTGCACCTGCGCGTCCGATTCAACATCGAGCAGGTGCACTGTGGCGGTCGCATTGTCTGGCGCAACGAACGCGCGGCGCGTAAATCCGCACGGACAGCGAAGTGTTGGAATTTCATCAAGTTGGGCAAAGTAATAGTTGGACATTTGATCGCTTCTTGCAATTGGCAATTGCTAGTCCATCGCCAACACGCCGGCAGATTTGAACAAATCACGAATGTGTCCGGCATAATCGTTGAAACGCGCCGGAAGTTTGTCGAGGCGACGCGGACGCGGCAAATCAATGTCAATGATTTCGACGATGCGCCCGGGACGCGGACTCATTACGACGACACGGTCGGCAAGCAAAACCGCTTCGGGAATCGAGTGCGTGATGTGAAGCGCGGTCTTGCGCTTGTCCATCCACAAACGCTGAATGTCCATCGAAATTTGTTCGCGCGTCAACGCATCGAGCGCGCCGAATGGCTCGTCGAGCAAGAGCAAGGGCGGGTCGTGGACGAGCGCGCGACAAATTGAAACGCGTTGGCGCATACCACCGGACAATTCGAACGGTTTCTTTTTCTCGAATCCGTTCAAGCCGACCTTGTTCAACAGTTCCATCGCGACCGGCAAGTTTTTCGCGCGATCCATGCGACGAATGTCAATTTGAATCATCACATTCGATATCACATCGCGCCAATCGAGCATAATCGCATCCTGGAACACAATGCCAACATCCGTCTGCGGCTTGTCCACACGTTTGCCGTCAATCGTAATCGAACCGGCGGTGTACGGCACGAGACCGGCGAGCATTTTGAGCATCGTCGTCTTGCCGCAACCGCTGGGACCCACCACCGCAACAAACTCGGATTTCTTGATGTCGAGGTTGACATCTACGACGGCATGTACATCGCCATCTCTGGTTTTATAAATCTTGTTCAGGTTTTGAAAACGAATGAATGGTTCGGTCATGGCGTTCCTCGGTAGGGGCGTAGCATGCTACGCCCCTACGATTTGACAATTTATTTCTTGAGCATGTACGGAGCTTCGGACAGGAACGAATTGTCAAAGAACACTTTGACATCCGGCTTGGGATCTTTCATTTCCGCAAACTTGACGAGCAAGTCCTGCGAATCTTTCCAGTCCGCTTCGTCCGAGATACCCAGGGCTTTGCCCTTGGTGCGTGGCGATTGCAAGATCGTCATCGTGCCGTCAATTTCCAACTTGGCGATTTCTTCGGTGAAGGCGGGCGCGTACTTGATAAAGATCTTGGCGGCTTCGGCACGATTGTCTGCCGTGTACTGCCAACCGCGTTGCGATGCGCGCAAGAATCGCTTCAACACATCCTGGTTCTTGGCGTCTTTGACCCATTCATTGTTGACGACAATCGCGCTCGACAACGTGCTCGTACCGTTAATATCGAACAAGCGCGTCCAACCCATCTTGACGCCGGTCTGCAACTGCATGCGCGGACCTTGATCCATAAAGTAACCGAGCAAAGCATCGGCTTGCTTGTTGAGCACGGCTTGTTCTTTTGCTTGCGCGTTCGCAGTCATGACGAACTGCACGTCTTCCAACTTCATACCTTCTTTACCGAGGAACGCGGTAAAGATCGCGAGACTCGCGTCGCCTTGCGTGATGGCAATGCGCGAACCCTTGATTTCGGAAACCTTGGTCGGGCGAGCCGCATCGGCGCGATAGATGAACGCCATCGGCGATTGTTGCAACATGACGGCGACCGCTTTGATCGGCATGCCGCCGACGACGCGCTGAATCATCGTCGCCGAGTCAATGTACGCGACCGGGCTTTGATTGTTCGCCACGAGACCGGCGACCACACCCGATCCGCCGCCTTCTTGAATTTCTACGTCGAGCCCTTCTTCTTTATAGTAACCTTTTTCAAGTGCCACAAAGAATACGGCATGTTCGCCGTAGAGCGTCCAGTTCAAGCGGAAGGGGAACTTGGTCAACACGACTGGCGCGGCAGTAGGAGCAACCGTGGGTTTGGGTGCTTCGGTGGGCTTGGGCATGTCGGTGGGTTTCGGTGCCGCCGTTGGTTGGGCGGGCGCGGCGGTCGGTTGTGATTTGACACGGGTTGTTGGTGCGGGCATCTC
>CAZPIR010000158.1:0-8128 GCA_964586085.1 uncultured Anaerolineaceae bacterium
CATTCTTTGAATCGGAAACACGGCGTTTGGAACAAGGGCGCGAATTTCCACTAAGCATTGTGATCGCCGATGTGGATAATATGAAAACCACCAACGACACACGCGGGCATCTCGCCGGGGATGCTCTGCTCGAACGCGCGGCGCAAGTCTTCCGCGCAACATTCCGCGCATCCGATATTATCGCGCGCATCGGCGGCGATGAATTTGCCATCCTGCTCCCGGACACGGACGCCATCGTCGCCGACCAAGTGCTGGCGCGCGTCCGCTATAAACTTGCCAAAATCAGACACACTTCAGCGGACCCATTATTGCAACTATCGCTAGGCGTAGCGACCGCCGAACATGGCAACGTGATGGAAGCATTTAGGGCGGCAGATGCACATATGTACGCGGACAAACGCAAACACAAGACCACCTGACCTGTACACAGCGCTAAAAAAACACCCTGTTTTACGGCACAAACCTGATGTGCGCAATGATTGCGAGTAACTGAAAACCTATTGACACTGAATAGATTGTTATTATAATTGTGAGCAGAAAGTTTGAACCGCTGAAATGGCAAACTCATCGAAAGATGGGGACGCAAAGCTATGGGACTGGGTTCGGTTATGAATTGTCCGCCAAGCTACCAAAGCGGGAACTCGTTACTTGCCGAGTTTTCATTCGAGCAACCTGTTCCTTTTGTTGGAACAGGTTTTTTTATACCTGGATTGGATGTTCGGAGAAAAGTGTGTACAAGCGACAAGGGGAATTATTGCTGACCCAATTTTGGAATCACATCCAACGTTGGTTTGCCTCGCCGGTTTTTCCCGGTGACGAAAATAAAACGCGGCGCGCGTACGTGGTAAATTATTCGATCAATGTGATTTTGATTTTGGCATTACTGACAATGGGCGGAGGGATTGTCGGCGGTAAAACGCCGGAGCTAGTTATTCTCATAGATGGGCTCATTTTGCTGGGTTGCCTGAGTTTGCGTTTTTGGTTACGGCGTGGTGATGTGGCACTGGTCAGCGTGGGGATGACGGCAATTTGTTTTGGGGGGCTGTTTTTTGCGAGTGCGATGCTGGGTACGGTGCGCACGCCAACTACAATGGGATTTATTATTCTAGTGGTGTTTGGCGGTCTTGTATTTGACCGGCGTGGTTTGATTGCGATCACAAGTGCGTGCGTGCTTGCCGTTGCCAGCTTGATGATCGCCGAAAATTTGCGCCTCTTACCCGTGCCGGATTACTCGATCACGATCACTCAATGGGTGACGTTTCTCGCGGTCTTTACCTGGGTGGGCAGTATGATTTTCGTTACGCACGATGTGATGCGACGCACGCTCGCACAGGCAACCCAGGAATTGCGCGAACGCCAACGCGTCGAAGAAGCATTACGTACAAGTGAAGCCAACTTGCGGGCTGTGTTCAATGCTACAAACGGAGCGATTTTTTTGTTGGCATCCGACCAAACCCTGCTCGATTTGAACGAGATGGCGGCACAACACCTCGGACATCCCCGTGAAGAATTGATCGGTTGTCCAATGTCCGAATCCATACCCCCGGATATTTATGCGCGCCGTTTGCCTTTTGTTCAGCGTGCCTTTGCCACCGGCAAACCCGTTAGTTTTGAAGAGGTACACAATGAGCATTTGGCGGCTTGTTATTTGCATCCGATCTTGAACGATCAGGGACAAACGGTACGCTTTGTTGTGCATTGCACCGACATCACGGAACAAAAACAAACCGAAGAAGCTCTGCGCAAAAGTGAACAACGCTTCTCCACAATCTTTCACGCTAGCCCGATGCCAATTATCATTTCCAACCTCCAAAATGGAAACTATATTGATGTCAATGAGGCGGCGAGTAGATTGTTGGGTTATAGCCCAACAGAAATGCTTGGTCATAGTGCAGCCGCTTTGAATATCTGGTGCAACCTGCAAGATCGTCACAAATTGGTGAGCTTGCTTCGCACCCAAGGTTGGGTGTCGAACTTTGAAACCCAATGCCGCACAAAATCGGGTGAAATCAAAGACCTGATCTGTGCGGCGGAACTCGTTGTCTTGGGCGATCAAGAACATTTGTTGATGCTGGGGTATGACATCACCGAGCGCAAACGCTTGGAACAGGAGTTACACGCGCAACATGAATTTGCCCTGACGGTAATGAATTCGCTGGGGCAAGCGTTGGTGGTTACGAATGCGCAAGGACAATTCGAGTACGTCAATCCAGCTCACGCCAAACTCACTGGCTATGCCCAACAGGAATTACTGGGCGGGTGGCGGTACGATCTCAATCTGCCTGAAGAATTGCCGGTGGTTCAACAGGCGCATCAAGAATTAAAGCAAGGCAAACCCGTGCAGTACGAAACACGCATCGTGCGCGCAGATAAAACCATCGTGCCAGTCCTGGTCAGCGGAACCCCGCGTTGGCGCGAGGGCAAATACGCCGGCACAATCGCCGTGATTACCGATTTGTCTCAACAAAAACGGACCGAAGAACAATTGCGTTATCTCGGCACGCACGATGCGTTAACCAGTATTTACAATCGCGGATTCTATGAAACCGAAATGGCACGCTTGCAAAACAGCCGCGACTATCCCATCAGCATCATCGTCGCCGATTTAGATGGCATGAAGATGATGAACGACACGCGCGGGCATGATGCCGGCGATCAAATGCTCAAACACGCGGCAGTCGTTTTACAAACGGCTTTTCGCGCATCAGATGTGGTGGCACGCATCGGCGGCGACGAGTTTGCCGCCCTCTTGCCCAAAACCGACACCGGCATGGCGGCGCAAATTCTCGAACGGATTCGGGAAACGCAAAACGCATTTAATGCAACCAATTCGGATTACGTGCTGAATTTATCACTGGGCATGGCAACGACACACAGTGGCGCTTTAATTGAAGCATTCAAAATCGCCGATGCGCGTATGTACCAAGACAAACTGCGCCACAAAACCTAATGCGCGATTTTTCTTTTGACTCACTTTTGACTCGCACGCGACATGATTTGGACTCGTACGTCCTAATCTAAACGCGAACGACGTGCACACCTGACGCGGCAACGACGCCGCGTTTTTGTTCCGCCGATTTTGATTGGGCAGTCAGTTGCCAAAGGAATGCTTTGTGAAACTCAAAATAATTATTGCCGCGCTCATTCTCATCCCGGTCATCGCGCATGTGGTTTATGCCATCGCCGCCTCGCCACTCGCCAGTTATTACTTGACCGTGGACGAGTATGCGGCGCGCTCGGCGACGACGGGCGTGCGCGTGGGCGGCGTCATTGCGCCGGCTTCAATCAAGTGGGATAATGCGACGCAAACGATGCGCTTTCAACTCGTCGGCGAGCGCGAAAAAATTGCGGTCGTCTATCGCGGGCGCGTGCCGGATGCGTTCCGCGACAATGTGACGGCAATCCTCGAAGGCGCGCGCGCCGGCGATGGTTCCTTTCTCGCCACCACGCTCACAATCAAATGCCCGCATCAATATCTGCCCGCCGGGTTTTGACGCCATCGCAACTCGCTTTTGACCACATTAGAACTTGAATTCGTTAAGATGCCGACATCACACTAATCAAAGAAGAGGATGTGGAATGCAAGTATCTGACTCACGCACAACCGTGCCGTTACAACATACCATCGCGCGTCCCGACGTGTCGCATAGTAATGCCAACGATCTCGTCTACCTCTATCTGCGCGAAATCAGCCGCACGCCGCTGTTGACCGGCAAGCAAGAAATTCAACTGGGGCGTGCCATCTGGCGCGGACACGCCGCCGAACAACGCCTCCTCCACAATGGGCACAACGCCGCGCTCGAACTCCGCCTCCAAAAAACCATCCATGCCGGTCACCACGCGTATCGCACCCTCGTCCAAGCCAACCTCCGCCTCGTCGTCAATCTCGCCAAACATTATCTCGGTCACGGTCTCTCTCTGCTCGATTTGATTCAAGAGGGCAACCTGGGTTTGATGCGCGCGGCGGAAAAATTCGATTATCGGCGCGGGCATAAATTTTCCACGCACGCGACCTGGTGGATTCGTCAGGGCATCACGCGCGCGATTGGTAATCACGGACACACGCCGCGTTTACCGGCGCATACCGGTCAAACCTTGCGCGAACTCGAACGTACAACACGTTTGCTGACCCAGGAACTGGGGCACGAGCCAACCGATGTCGAGATTGCGCGCGCGTTGAAAATGCCGGTCGTCAAGGTGCGTCGTTTGAAACAAGCCAGTGCCACGCCGCTGTCGTTTGAAATGGAAATCGGCGGCGACCCCGACACGACACTCGCCGATTTTGTCGAAGACCAGACCAGCCCTTCGCCCCTCGTCTGCGCGCTCGATGCCATTCTGCGCGAAGACGTGACCGCCGCGCTCGAATCGCTTTCGCCGCGCGAGGCGCGTGTGTTGATTTTGCGTTTCGGTTTGCGCGACGGGCAAGCCCAAACCCTCGAAGAGGTCGGCGAAAAATTTGGCTTGACCCGCGAGCGCGTCCGGCAAATTGAAAAGAGCGCGCTCATAAAATTGCGCGCCAAGCCGCGCATCACGCGACTGACCGGTTATCTCGATTCGCACACGCATTGAGCCAGCGCGTTTTTACGTTCACATTTTCAATCGTCCCCGTTCGCACAAGGTGAAAAATGTCCTGGGTTGTCCTGGGCGCATCGTTTCTGGCGGCGCTCGTACCCGCACTCGTGTATGCGAACATGTTGCACTGGTTCGACCGGTTCGACGACGAACCTTTGCCCTTTGCGTGGACGGCATTTTTGTGGGGCGCGTTTCCCGCTGTCATTCTTTCGATGATTGGCGAGGGCGTGATTAATCCGACGAATGCAACCTGGGACCGGCAATCGGCAGAATTGTTCGGCGCGGCAGGCGTGGCTCCATTTATCGAAGAAATCGCGAAAGGCATTATTGTCTACGCGATTTTTATTTTTGCCCGCTTTGAATTTGAAAGCCCGTTACGCGGAATTATTTATGGCGCGCTCACCGGTTGCGGCTTTGCCGTGACGGAGAACGTGCTTTATTTTTTGATGGGCTATTTGGGGGGCGGCTGGAGTTCGTGGACAATCCTGGTCGTCGGTCGCGCGGTTGTGTTTGGGTTGAATCATTCCTTGTTCACCGGTTTGACCGGCTTGGGGCTGGGTCTCGCGACGGTGAACGCGCCCTGGTTCGCGCGCGTCATTTTTGCATTCACCGGTCTCGGCGCGGGGATGATGTATCACGCCATTCACAACGCCGGCGCGACACTCGTCGAGAACACACCATGGACGCTCGCCGTGAGCGCGGTCAACGATTGGGGCGGCGTGTTGTTGATTGCGTTCGTGATCTGGCTCGGCGTGGCGTACGAAAAAACCTGGGTCGCGCACGAGTTGACCGAAGAACTGGACGCGGGTATCATTGACGCGCGCGATTATGCGCTGGCGCGTTCGCATCGCACTCGCTTTTGGCATTGGCTCGGCGCGCTCGCGCGTTTCAATCCGCGTCGCGCCAAGCGCCTTTCTCTGCTCGCCGAGTTGATGACCGAACTCGCGTTTCGCAAACGTCAGATGCGCCTGCGCGGTTATGATTACTCGTCCCAAATTCACGATTTGCGCCAAACGATTGTCATGTTGCGCGCAATGAAATGAGGCAAGCATGATTCAGTTTCGTTCGCTCGATCTCGACACGCCGGACGCCGCGCGCTATGTCGAGTTGATCAACACCATTTCACCCGAGCCGGCGACGGTCGAACAGTTGCGCGAATGGCAACGCAATTTTCCGCATGAGGGCATTCGCGTGCGCATCCTTGCCGAGGATGAACATGCCATCATGGTCGGTTGCGCCGAGATCACGCGCCGACCGAACATGGTGCCCGGCACATTTTTCATCGAGGTGATTGTTGCGCCGGAATTTCAGCGGCGTGGCATCGGCGCGCAAGTGTACGATCATGTGGTTGACGTGGCGCGCGCACACGGCGCAACGCGTTTGATTTGCGAAACACGCGATCATCGTCCCGATTGTTTGCAGTTCGCGCAAAAGCGCGGCTTTGAAATTGACCGGCACATTTTCGAGTCCACGCTCGACCTGACCACGTTCGACGAATTGCGTTTCGCCGGCGTGATCGAATCGGCGCAAGCGCAGGGCATTCGCTTTTTCACACTCGCGGACGTGGGCAACGTCGAAGCGAATCAGCGCAAACTGTACGAACTGAACTGGCGCGATGCGCTCGACATTCCCGGCTGGGAAGGCGAGTTTCCGAGTTTTGAAAATTTCAGCCGCACGGTTTTTCAGGCGTCCTGGTTTAGCGCCAACGGACAAATTTTTGCGGCGGACGGCGAGACCTGGATCGGCTTGGGCGCGGTGGGTTATTTCGCCAACAACAATTCGGCGTACAATATGCACACCGGCGTCCGCAAAGAATATCGCGGACGCCACATTGCGCTCGCGCTCAAATTGTTGGCGATTCGTTATGCACAGTCACGCGGCGCGGCGTACATTCGCACGAACAACGATTCGCAGAACGCGCCGATTCTCGCCATCAATCGCAAGCTGGGCTACGTGCCGCAACCGGGCTATTTCAAGTGCATTAAAAAGTTGGTCTGATAATCAAAAAAATCACCGCCGCGTCGCAGAGCACACCGCGAACGCCGCGGATGGATGATCGCAAGGCGACCGGATCAGGATCGCGAAAGAGGAAAATTGAAATGAGGAAAATTCGTTGGGGCGTTTTGAGTGTCGCCAAAATTGGCGTCAACAAGGTCATTCCCGCGATGCAACGCGGCGAGCATAGCGAGGTCGTCGCGATTGCTTCACGCGACCTGGATAAAGCACGCCACGTGGCAATCCAGTTGGGCATCCCGCGCGCGTACGGCTCGTATGGCGAACTGCTCGCCGACCCAGAGGTGGACGCGATTTATAATCCTCTGCCGAATCATTTGCACGTATCCTGGTCTATCAAGGCGCTTGAAGCGGGCAAGCATGTGTTGTGCGAGAAACCCATCGCGATGACGACGCGCGAAGCGCAATCGCTTGTGGACGCCGCAAAACAATTTCCGCACCTCAAGGTGATGGAAGCGTTCATGTATCGCTTTCACCCGCAGTGGCAACGCGCGTTGCAGTTGGTGCGCGAGGGCAAGCTCGGCACCGTGCGAACGATTCAATCGTTCTTTTCGTACACCAATCTCGACCCGCACAACATTCGTAACAGGGCGGATATTGGCGGCGGCGGATTGATGGACATTGGCTGTTACAACATTTCGCTCTCGCGATTTATTTTCGAGCGCGAGCCGCAACGCGTGTTTGGCTGTGTCGAGTACGATCCGCAATTCAAAACGGATCGCCTCGCGTCGGGCGTGTTAGATTTTGGCGTGGGCACGGCAACGTTCACCTGCTCGACCCAGATTCAATCGTATCAGCGCGCAAACATCTTTGGCACCGAGGGGCGCATCGAAATTGAAATTCCAGTCAACTCGCCAAACGACAAGCCAACGCGAATCTGGTTGCAGCGCGGAACCCAGATCGAAGAAATGACGTTCGATGTGTGCGATCAGTACACTCTGCAAGGCGATGCGTTCGCGCGCGCGGTTCTCGACGACGCGCCGGTGCCAACGCCGCTTGAGGATGCGGTGGCAAACATGCGTGTGCTCGAAGCGATTGTCGCGAGCGGGAAAACCGGAAGCTGGGTGTAGGAGAAATTTACGAAATGAAAAATCTGCCATTTTACATTGTGGATGTGTTTGCCGAGAAAAAATTTGCGGGCAATCAGCTCGCCGTGTTTCGCAATGCGGCGGGACTCGCGAGCGAGGAGATGCAACAACTTGCGCGCGAGATCAATTTTTCCGAGACGACCTTTATTCTCTCCGACACGCCAAACAACGGCGGTTTTGATGTGCGGATTTTCACGCCCGGCGAAGAAGTCCCCTTTGCCGGACATCCGACCATTGGAACCGCATATGTGATTCGCAACGAAATTCTCAAGGGCGACGCGGACAAGGTTGTGCTTAACCTGAAAGTGGGGCAAATTCCGGTGACGTTCAGCGCGGATGGCTATGCGTGGATGAAACAGATCGAGCCGGTGTTTGGTCAGCAACATTCAGCAGAAACGCTCGCGCCAATCCTGGGTCTGGATGTTGCCGACCTGGATGAGCGTTTCCCCATTCAA
>CAZPIR010000159.1:0-8080 GCA_964586085.1 uncultured Anaerolineaceae bacterium
ATTCCTCGACCACTTTTTCTATCGTCACTTCTTGATGCGCATACGCTCCCAAGGCAACGGCGCGCACGCGTTGAAGCAAATCGTGAAAGGTTGGATCGCCGGACACATCCGTGCGCATGACCAGGTTGTTGATGAAAACCCCGATCAAACCTTCGATCTCTGCGCGCGTGCGACCGGCAATCGGCGAGCCTACTGAAATATCCGGTTGACCGCTAAGGCGGGACAACAAAAGTTGAAATGCCGCCAGCATCACCATGAACAGCGTTGCATTTTCGCGTTGACCAAGTAGTTTGAGCGCGTGGGTCAATTCAGGATCCAGTGTATGCGCAACTTGCTCGCCGCGAAAAGTGCGGGTCGCGGGTCGCGCATAATCGCTGGGCAATTCCAGGAATGCGGGGCTGTTCGCCAGCTGTTTCTTCCAATAATCCAATTGCTCCCTTTGAGCGGGACCCTGCAACCAATCGCGTTGCCAGCGCGCATAATCGGCATATTGAAAATCAAGCGCGGGTAAAGGCGATGGTTTACCCGTAATCAGCGCGGCATAGATTGCGCTAAACTCGCGTCCGAGCACGGTCATTGACCAGCCATCGCAGATCACGTGATGTAAAATCAGATGCAACATAAAATTCTGCGAATCTAGTTGAACAAGCAACACACGCAAAAACGGCGGCTGAGCTAAATCAAAAATGCGGTCCGACGCGCCGCGAATCAACTCTTGCGCTTTGGCTTCTCGGTCTTGTTCCGCCGTCTGTTCTAGGTCAACCCAATGGATGGGCACGGTGATTGAGGGATAGATCACCTGCGCCAATTGTCCGTCTTGAATGGCGAAACCGGTTCGCAAAACTTGATGCCGCCGAACAATCTCATTCAGCGTCTGCTCAACGACGCCCCGATCCAGGTTGCCCTGCATCTTCAACGTGAGCGGAAGATTCAGCGCCGTGTTCTCTGGATTCAATTGGTGCAACAACCACATACGCTCTTGGCTCACCGAGGCGGGCGCGTGAATCGGGTGTTGGGCTTTTTGCTGTAACAAGCGAGAGAGTAATGCCCGCTTGGCTTCTGGCGAAAGGTTAGCTAATTGATCTAAGGAATTACTCATAAACGTTACCTTTGGGGGACAAGAGATCTTTTAACAAAGCGTCCACTTGTTCATCGGAAAGACCATCAACCTTGGGAATCCCCTGAGAAACCGCCCTGTCATTTGACACGTTGGGCTTGATGGCATCGTTCCGTTCGCTTGAAATCTTGGCGGAAATCAATTTTGCGAATTGTTCCACGCTCGGTCCTTCTAGAATTTGCGCAATCGAAAAAGTAATCGCCAAATCGGTTTGCACACGATTTCTCAGTTCCATGGACATGAGCGAGTCAACCCCCAAAGCATTCAGCGATTGTTTGGGGTCGAGTTGAGATTCCGGCATCCTCAAGATCTCACTTACCTGCGTAAGAATATAAGCATAAACCAGTTGTTCTCTTTCGACAACCGTTGCATTTTTTAATTTTTCGGAAATGTTCGCGCGTGGTTTAGATACATTCACCACACTTCGTGGTTGACCGGCGACACCAACAACTTCCGACAATAATACAGGTACCGTCGTCGCTTGCGTCAGGAATCGCGACCATTCGATGGGCAGTACGGCAACCTGGGGTTTCGCCAACGGCAGAGTACAAAGACGTTCGAGTATTTGCTGGCCTTGTGCCGGCGCGATCACTCCCAATCCATTGGCAACCAGTTGCGGTTTCATATTTGCCGCCATGCCAACATCCGACCACGCACCCCAATCAATGCACAACGCCGGCAAGCCGTGCGCATGGCGATAATGGGTTAGCGCGCCAAGATACGCGTTCGCCGCCGAGTAGTTGATTTGTCCCGGTGAACCCAGAACTGCCGCGCCCGCGCCAAATAGGACAAAGAAATCGAGTGGCAAGTCGCGCGTCAGCTCATGCAAATTCCAGGCGCCGTCTATTTTGGGTTTCATCACATTCTCAAACCGTTCCCAGGTTTGTTGCGCCAAGATGCCGTCGTCGAGTGTGCCTGCCGCGTGAATAATGCCACGCAAAGGCGGCATCATTCGCGTGGCCTCGCCAAGCACCTGGGCAACCTGTTCGCGTTGCGACACATCCCCCTGAGCAACCATCACCTGCGCGCCAATCTGTTCCATCGAACGAATGACTTGGCGTGCCGCGTCCGATGCGCCACGACGTCCCAGCAACACCAAATGCCGCGCGCCCTTTTCCACCAGCCATTGCGCTGTGACCAAACCAATTCCGCCCAAGCCGCCTGTAATCAGGTAGGTGGAATCCGGCGCAATATTCAATGGTCGTGCAAACTGGTTCTCCGATTGCGTCAACACAATCTTGCCCACATGCTTGGCTTGCGCCATAAAGCGAAACGCATCCGCCGCAGAATCGAGTGGAAACTCGCGAACCGGCAAGGGCTTGAGTGCGCCACAGGCAAAATCATCTATCAAATTCTGCCACAGCGATTGGATCAATTCAGGGTCTCGCTGAATCACTTCGCCGAGATAAATGATATGATAATCAATGCCACGTCCCAGGTTCTCCACCTGCTCGGGCGACCAAATTCCGCGTTTCCCAATTTCAAGGAATCGCCCGTTTGACTTGAGCACGGAGGAACTTTTGGAAATAAACTCGCCGGTCAACGAATTCAAAACGAGATCAACGCCCTCGCCATCCGTCAAATCCGCGATTTCATCTGCGAATGCGAGCGAACGTGAATCCATCACGTGTTGTATTCCGAGCGATTTCAAGAACGCGCGCTTTTCATCGTTGCCGGCGGTTACAAAAATCTCTGCGCCGGCCCGTTGGGCCAGTTGAACCGCGGCCATGCCAACCCCACCCGCGGCGGCGTGAATCAAAACGCGTTCACCTGCTTGCATTTTGCCCAGATGATTCAGCGCATAATGCGCCGTGAGAAACGCAACCGGAATCGTCGCCGCTTGTGGGAAACTGAGGAATTCGGGTTTGCGTGCCGCAAAACGGGCATCGGCGTACGCAAACGAACCATAGCTATCGGTCGCCACGGCAACTATATCATCACCTACGTGCAAATCGCGCACTTGCTCACCCACCGCGACGATGGTTCCGGCGCATTCATTACCCAAAACCGTCGCATTTTCAGGATACATTTCCAAAACGATAAGCACATCACGGAAATTCAACCCGGTCGCGCGCACTTGAATTTCGATTTCGTGCGGCGCAGGTTCGCGGCGCGTCATCGGTCGCAACGTCAAATGGTCAAATGAGCCGGGGGTCGCGACAACCAATCGTCGTGCTTCAGGTGGTGGCTGGCAAAGACCCAGTCGCGCAACCAAGCGCGCGCCGTTGCGATAGGCAATTTGGTCTTCACGATCAGGGGACAAGATTTCGTCACACAACGGGCGAATATCCGTCGTAACCAACACCGGGTCCAGGTCAATACAGGTCGGATTCAAACCAGGATGCTCTAGCGCCAGCGTGCGCGCAAAACCCCAGAGCGATGAAGAATGGATCTGGGAGAATTCGCCGTTCGTTGATTGTGCTCCACTCGTAACAAACCAAATGCGCGACCGGTCTGTTTGTTGAACCAATGCCTGTGTCAGATAGAGCGCACTGCCACACGACAAGCGTTCTTGGTCAATCAACCTGGGACTCGCGTCGCTAGACGCATCAAGCGCCCAAAGGTAAACAGCACCCCGATAAGGTTTGTCTCGTCTCGACAAAACATCCTGCATCAACTGATGGAAATCGTCAGCGTGTTCTGGGTGAACTCGCCATTCATCATTTGTCAACGCACCATAGTTCTGCCCTGCGCGCACGATCACACAGGTTTCGCCTCGAGCGCGCAGTTGTTCGCTCAGCAAGTCGCCAACACCGCCTCGATCCGCAAACACAAGCCAGGTTCCCGAATCACGCAAATTGGATTCTGTCTTGGACGCTGTTCGTCGCCAAGTGACGGAATAGAGCCAATCATTCCAAGCATATCGCGTCGCCTGCCGGACGGCAGTCCGGTTCATTAGTCTGAATTGAATTCCCAACAACTGTGCGACGCTCTGCCCGGCATCGTCGAACAATTCGAGGTCGCCGATAAACATGTCCGCAGAAACCGCAGCTGGGTCGCGCAAAGTGGCGTGTCCCCAAACGACCGAGTGACCACGTCGGAATAATTTGTAACTCTCCAAGCCAACCGGCACATAGAGTTGGTTAGCGCCATTCGCAGTCCGTTCGCCTAGTATCGCGCCAAACAATTGCAAGCCTGCGTCCAGGACTGGAGGATAGAACTCGTATGATTTTGATTCCTGGACAAATCGCTCGGCAAGCACAATGCGTCCCAGCGCTTCGTGCTGCCCGCGCCAGAATTGCGCAAGGCTTCTAAAGCTTGCGCCATAATTGATCCCGGTATCAGCCAGCGCTTGATAAAACTCGGCGGTAGATAATTCCTGCGCACAGCGCGTTTGGAGATCAGGTAGCGCAAAGGGTCTAGAAACCGTTTCGGTTTTCTCTAAACGAATTCTGCCTGTGACATGGGTTTTCCAACTGGCGCTCGTTGTCTTTTCCTGGCTGACCATCTGAAATTCTGCCACCCCATCTAACACGGGTGACACGGCGAGTTGAACTAACACCTGGGAATCAGTCGATAACACGAGCGGCTCGCGAATTGATATCTGATCAAGCAGACAGGCATCGTTGCCAAATATCTGCTTCGCCGCCGCAAGTGCCATCTCCAAGTAACCCGTAGCAGGAAACAATGGCGTGTCATAAATTTGATGATCGTTCAGGAATGAATGCTTACTAGTCCTGATCGTCGTCTCAAACACCGTTTCCTTCAAGAATGGCGATTGCACCCGCCGATCTAACAAAGGATGCAGACCTGGTTCGCGCATCGCCTTGATTTGATGCGGTGAGGTGTCCATCCAGTAGCGCTCGCGCTGAAAAGGATACGTCGGCAATGCCAAACGCCGCCGCGCATCATCGCGGTCTAGACCCGCCCAATTGATTTCAGCACCATGCACATACAATTCACCGAGCGCATCCAGCAACGATTGCCAATCTGGGCGTCCTTGCCGAAGCGAAGGCAACCACAACGATGGCGTATTCGGCAAACATCGCTGCGCCATTGCCAACAAGGTTGGGCTGGGTCCGATTTCGACAAACACATTGCATCCTTGCGCATTCAACGTCTCAAGCGACGTCGCAAACTGGACTGGTTGTCGAATGTGCTGACACCAATACTCGGCGCTCGTCGCCTCACCTTTGCGGGCTAGTGTGCCGCTGAGGTTTGAAATCAATTCGATGCGCGGCGCAACGTACTGAACAGTTGTCGCAACACGTTCAAAATCGGCAAGCATCGGTTCCATCAAGCGCGAATGAAACGCGTGCGAAACGTTCAAAGCGCGCGATTTGATTCCCTGCTCGCCCAAGCGGCGCAAAACACTTTGCACGTTCACTTGCAATCCAGAGATCACAATGTTTTCAGGACCATTGATCGCGGCAATCGCAACCGAGTCCGCGTACGGATGGATCGCCTGGGAGACGCGATTCAGGTCGGCAAACACAGCTGCCATCGCGCCATCGCGTGGCAAGGCCTGAATCAACCTGGCTCGTTCCGCAATCAATTTCAAGCCCGCTTCAAGACTGAACACGCCGGCCACACACGCGGCGACATATTCGCCAACACTGTGCCCCATCACAAAGGTTGGCGCGATACCCCAACTGCGCCACAATTCTGCCAGCGCATACTCGATGGCAAAAAGTGCCGGTTGCGTAAATTGCGTTTCGTCGATTTTCGATTTGGAATTTTCGTGTTGCGCATAAATAATGTCGAGCAACGATTCGCCAAGCACGGGGCGCAGAATTTCATCGCATCGTTCCAAGGTTTTGCGAAACGTCGGCTGGGTTGCGTAAAGTTGCTTGCCCATACCAACATATTGCGAGCCTTGCCCCGTAAACAAAAAGGCAATTCGCAAATCTCCCTTCGGTGTTAATTCCCGATTTGCTGTTTCGGTGGCAAGCCGCACCGACAATTTTTCACGCGCTTGCGTTGGCGATGTTGCGGTCAACGACATCCGCTTGTCAAAATGAGCGCGCCCGGTATTGGCGGTAAAACAAATATCGGCAAGGGATTCGGCGGGATGCTCGGCAAGGTAGCGTTCAAATTGACGTACCGACTCTTTTAAAGCTGAGTCATTCTTGGCAGACAAATTCAAAATGTGCAGAGGTCGTTCAACCTGAGTTGGCGCAGATTGCGGCGCGGGCGCTTCGGCAATCACAAAATGCGCATTCGTTCCGCTGAATCCAAACGAGGAAAGCCCTGCGATACGGCGTGCATTATCTGGAACGACCCAGCAAGTAGTTTGCGTCGGCACAGCCACCGGAATTGTATCCCAGGAAATGTATGGGTTGGGTGTGTGCAAATGCAAATGCGGCGGAATTTCCTGATGTTGCAAGGCCAACGCCACTTTGATCAAACCAACAATGCCCGCGCTCGCTTCGAGATGACCCACATTCGTCTTGACCGAACCGACCATTAACGGATTTGTTTTTGAATGTCCTTCGCTAAACACCGCACCAAGCGCGCGCATTTCAATCGGGTCGCCCAACGATGTGCCGGTGCCATGCGCTTCGACGTAGCTCACATCGCCGGGTTTGACGCCTGCGTTTGCAAGCGCGGTGCGAATCACCTCTTCTTGCGCCAAGCCATTCGGCGCGGTCAAGCCATTACTGCGTCCGTCCTGATTCAACGCCGACCCCAAAATCACCGCCATGATCGCATCGCCGTGGGCGAGCGCATCGGACAAACGCTTGAACACGACAACGCCGCAACCTTCGCCGCGCACATAACCATCGGCTTGCGCATCAAACGTTTTGCACCGTCCATCAAACGACAACATGCGCGAACGCGACGCAGTGATCGCTCCATCCGCCGACAGAATTAAATTTACGCCGCCCGCCAAAGCCAGGTCGCATTCCTTGTTACGCAGACTGGCGCAAGCCAGGTGTGCCGCGACCAATGACGATGAACAAGCCGTGTCTATGGCCACGTTTGGTCCGTGCAATCCCAACACGTACGAAATGCGCCCAGCCGCAATGCTATGAGCAACGCCGGCGCCAAAGTATGAATCAATCGCTTCGGGTCCACTGTAACGCGTTTGCAAATGAGCATAGTCGCCCGTCGTCAAGCCGAGAAAAACACCCGTGCGGCTTCCGACCAACTTGGAGGGCGCGCAACCCGCGTTCTCCAACGCTTCCCAGGTTACCTCTAACGCCAGGCGCTGTTGCGGGTCCATGCTCATCGCTTCGCGCGGCGCAATGCCAAAAAAAGCCGGGTCGAACTTGTCCACATTTTTCAGAAAGGCGCCCCATCGCGAGTACGTCTTTCCCGGTGTGTCTGGGTTGGAATCGTAGAACGCATCAACATCCCAACGCTCCGCCGGCACTTGGCTCACTGTGTCAACGCCACCACTCAATAATTTCCAAAACGATTCTGGATCATTCGCATCGCCAGGAAAACGACAGCCGACACCGATAATCGCAATCGGCTCGCGTTGAGCATATTCGAGCGCATCCAATTTGCCCTGTTGCTCTTCCAAAGTCACCAAGGCACGCTTGAACAAAGCGCCATAATCTATTTTATTCGAGTCTACGCTCATCCCGTATTCCTTTGTGGATTAATTCGATTTAGTTTTTCCAACAACAATGCCGCCATCTCATCTTCCGAAAGATGATCCAAAGCGGGCGCGATTGATTCACCCTGCTCTGCAACCGGGTTGGTTTCTGCAAAAGATGGTGACACGCTCGTCAAAGCGAAAACCTGATCACTCAAATAATCGGTCAGTGCTTTGATCGTCGGATATTCAAACAACAGTGTGGCGGGCAAGACTTGACCCACCGCATTACCCAGTTTATCCGTCAACTCACTACATGGACTATTTGAACGATCATAAACAACTGGTTTATTCAAATCTACACAAACTTGATTATCTTTGCAAAGCATAGAATTGAATATATCTGGAGAACACAAGCAAAGCTTTTTATCTTCATACACAAACACCCAGTCCGCAGGACTTTCTACAAGAAACTCGCC
>CAZPIR010000160.1:0-870 GCA_964586085.1 uncultured Anaerolineaceae bacterium
ACCGACGATTTTACGCGTGCCTTCCTGAGTCTCGATGCCGGCGCGCCGATTACCTGGGAACATTTGTGTACCGTTGTCGCGCAACTCGATCTCGATGTCGCGCCGGTGTCGTTCAGCGAGGGTTGGGGTGCGCTCGACCAACCCGACCTGGATCGCGCGCTCGAGCGCATCGCGCGCTGGCGCGCAGAAGAAACGCGTTTTATTTTTGCAGTCATGGATGGTCCGTTCAGTGTCGCTATTCGCGCGCACGGGTTCGCCGAAACGATGCACGCGATTCATGGCGCGCCGGAGCTGGCGCGCGAATGGTTTGAGCGCGGCGCGCAAGATGTTCAAGCACTCGCGCGTGCGATTCGTGATGCGGGTGCGGATGGCATTGTCCTGGGCGAGGATATCGCGTACGGGCGACAAACGTACGTTGCGCCAAAACAATTGCGCGAGTTGTACTGGCAAGCGGTGAGCTGGCTCGTGCGCGAAATTCACAACCTGGGTCTGGTCGCGTTCTTTCATTCGGATGGCAATCTGAACGCCGTGCTCGACGATCTGGTGGCGTGCGGATTTGAGGGTTTGCAGGGGTTGGAGCCGGACGCAGGGATGGATGTGAATGCAACGCGCGCGCGGGCGGGTGCGTTGACCTTGTGGGGCAACCTGAGTTTTGATTTTCTCGGCGCGCCACGCACAGAGCAAGAGATTCGCGCGAGCGTCGCAAAATTACGGGGCGATGGGTCGCGCTTGATCCTGGGTTCGTGTGGCGGATTAGTCGCGGGGATGGGCTTGGAAGCGGTGCGAAGGGTGCATCAAAATAGATAGGGGCACAGTATGCTGTGCCCCTGTGTTTTTATTGCGTTACAAAAATATAGCCATTTGCCGGAC
>CAZPIR010000160.1:880-8034 GCA_964586085.1 uncultured Anaerolineaceae bacterium
CGCTTTCAATTTTTTGACGGAGGCGATGAATTGTGCGCCAAACCAAACGATCCTCGCCATCATAGCCCGTGCCCCACACGCGTTGCAATAAAAATTCCGGCGACAACACCAATCCGGCGTGACGCACAAACTCGCACAACATTCGATATTCGGTCGGCGCGAGATGGATTTCGTTTTCGCGCACAAACACGCGCCGTTGCGTGAAATCAATTTTCAATTCGCCGGCGTAAAACACCGGGCGGCTGGGTGCGGTCGTGTCTTGGCGGCGGAGTTGCACTCGCACGCGTGCCAGCAGTTCGTCTGCGCTGAATGGCTTGGTCACATAATCGTCCGCGCCGGCATCCAGCCCGCGCACCTTGTCGGTCGTTTCGGCGAGCGCCGTCAGCATCATGATCGGCGCGCGCGAAAATTCGCGGATGCGTTTGCACGCTTCGACGCCATCCATCACCGGCATTCGCACGTCCAGTAAAATCAAATGCGGCACACTCTGTGCGGCAAGGTCAACGGCGGCGCGTCCGTCGCG
Organism: uncultured Anaerolineaceae bacterium; assembly: GCA_964586085.1. Lineage (GTDB taxonomy): Bacteria > Chloroflexota > Anaerolineae > UBA4142 > UBA4142 > JACRBM01. The sequence continues at coordinate 1,404 of CAZPIR010000160.1, forward strand.
TGCCGTCAGTACATCATAGCCGCTCGCTTCGAGCACGGCGTGAATGCCGCGCACGTACTTGGGTTCGTCATCCGCTACCAAAATCCGCGCGAACTGATTTGTCATTGCATTCCTCATCTTGCTGAATCATTACTGGGCAACGTAAACGTAAACGTACTGCCATGTCCCGGTACACTCTCCGCCCAAATTTCACCGTCGTGCGCCTGCACGATGCCGCGACACACGGCGAGTCCCACACCCACGCCATCCACGCTCTGCGTTCGCGCATCGCGCACGCGATAGAATCGCTCGAAAATTTTTTCCAGGTCGTGCGCCGGAATGCCAATCCCCTCGTCGTTGACCTGGATAATTGCCTGTCCATTGGCTTCGCGACCGCGCACGGTGATGGTGCCACCCTCGGGCGAGTATTTGACTGCGTTGCTGAGCAGGTTGCGCAACACTTGCTCGATGCGGCGCGTGTCCGCCAACGCGATGAGCGAATTAGGGAAATCCAATTCGATGGTGTGATGCGGGGTATGAGTTCGCAGACGATCCACAATCGTTTGCGTCAACTCGCCGAGTTCGATGGCGTGGCGTTCGAGATGCAAGCGTCCGCTCTGCAAGCGCGAGAGGTCGAGCAGATTGTCCACGATGTGCGTGAGCTTGTCGGTTTCTTCGTCAATGTCGTTGAGAAAATCCTTGTGCTCGGCAGGATCGAGCGATTGATGCAAGAGCGCGGTCGTAAATAATTTGATGAGTCCGAGCGGGGTGCGGAGTTCGTGCGAAACATTCGCGATCCATTCGGCGCGTAGACGGTCCATCTCGCGCAAGACCTGGATTTCGCGCGTCTGTTCGGCGAGCCGCGCTTGCGCAATCGCGACGCCCAAGTGTTGACCAATCGAAAGCAAAAATTCATCTTCGCGTTCGCTCAACAAGTGGGTGCTCGACAACATCATCACGCCGACGGATTGATCTTGCGCGCGCAAGGGCACAAACTTGGTCATGTCCGACCACATCGGTTGACCCGTTGCCGCCACCTGCGCGGCGAGGGTTGTATCGAGTTGCACGCGCGAGCCGTGCGTGACAATCGGCTCATTCGCGTCGAGCAAAACAATCGAACCGTTTTCCAGGTCGAGCGCGTTGACGACGCGGTCGAGCGCGGCTTGCAGTGTTTCTCGCAAATCGGACGATTGGTTGATCGCGGTGACAATCGCGTTGAGCGTCGCGAGTTCGCGATTCTGGCGCACGAGTTCTTCTTGCGCCGCGCGATAACGCGCCTGGCTTTCGAGCGCGGCTTGCTCGGCGCGTTTTTGCGCGGTCGTGTCATAACACGCCCCGACAAAACCGACAAACTCGCCGGCGCTGTTGATGATCGGCGTGCCAAAATCGAGTAGCCAACGATACTCGCCGGTGTGATGGCGCAAACGATATTCGAGCGTAAAGGCACGTCGCGCGTGAAACGCGGTGAGGTAATCGCTTACACAACGTTCCCGGTCGTTGGGATGGACACCCTCTACCCAGCCATCGCCCATCTCTTGTGCGAGCGTGCGCCCGGTAAAATCGAGCCAGGTCTGGTTGAAATAAAAACACTTGGCATCCAACCCGGCACGCCAAACTAGGGCGGGGAAATTATTGAGAACCGGAATATATAATTCGAGGGTATTCTCGAGCGGGCGAGCCGACATGCGCGTTCCTTTGCAAATACAAAATCGTCGCACTCATTCTAAATCGGGCGCGCACAGCGGTCAATGGGAGCGCGGACAGGGTGACGTGAGTACCACCGCGTCAGCGTAGAATCGCGGGCAGAAAAGTCCAGTCGGGTGAAATTTGTACGGGGTCATAGTAACCATGCAGGATCGCGCGCCAAGCCATTCCACTCAAGGCGTCCGAGTACGTGCCCCACTGGGGCATGCACGGCGGGTACGGCGATGATTGGCACTGGGCAATCGTGGCGAGGTAATGAATTTCGATGACCTGACCGTTGCGGCGCATCAAATAATCCCAGGTCGCGTCAATTGCGGCGTCGGTGCGTGGGTCGTTTGTGTTGGCAATGTAGCGTTGGTCGCACGTATTGTCCACGACCTCGGCGTCGAGCGGACGCACGCCGCCCAGGTTCACGCGCCACCATGCGAACATTTTGATCGCCATCGCGCCGGCACGCAGAGAATCGGGCGCATCGTTGCCCCACGAGGCGTACCACTCGTTCGGTAAAACATTTTTTACGTACGTTTTGAAATCGAGCGTGTCCACGCGAATGACCGGTTTGCCGGCGGCGACCCAATCACTGCAATTTGCGTAATTGGTGATGCCGACCTTGATGGTGGGCGGCAAGGTGTTGTGTGAAAAATAGCGTGGGACGCGAATGGGCAATTGCGTCTGTGCGGGGAGAACCTGGGTCAGCGCACGTGGCAACCCGGCGACAATTGTTTCATCCTGCGCGCCGAGATGAACGGTCAGTGTGCGTGTGATGCCGGGAAACAACATCACGTCACGCATCGTCCATGTGCCGAATCCCGGCGCAGTGACGCTGATGGTCGTGAGGTCGTGCGGCGCGTTGATGGAAAAACCGGCGAGTGTGAACGCGCCGCGCTCATCGGTGAACGTATCGGCGTTGAACGCGCCGGTCACTCTCACACGCGCGTCGGCGATGGGTAGATTGGTTTGAACATCGAGGACCATGCCGGTGATGTTGGGTGTGGTGATTTGTGCAGAGAGATGTGTGGGGTTGAACCCGCCGAGACAACCGAGAAACGTCAAGACGATGATATGCAATACTGGTTGGCGATGAAAAGAAAACACGCGATAGATTCCTGGACGGACGTTGATATGACTGGTCACAAATTTGGTCTCGCCGCCGAGGTGTCGAGGGCGCGGAGATTTTTGTTCTTCTCGGCGCGCTTGTTGTTTCGGTGGTGAAATTTTTTGGTTCAGGTCTATTCTAACTTACCTTGTTCGCATAACCAATCCAACATTCGTCCTATCGTGTGAGCGCGTCGTTTGATTTTTTCACCGCATCGTTCAGCACATCCGTCGCCGGTTTGCCGTTTGCAACCGCGAGCATCGCGTCCGCGAGATTGATACGAATGGTTTGCCACGCCGCGAGATTCGGCTCACTGCGCGCAAACTTGAGCCAGGTCAACGCGACGCCGTACTGCACATTCGTTTTCGCATAATCGGCGAGCAACGTTTGCGCCGAGCCGCGCGCGGGAAACGTCGCGGTCGCACGCGCCCACTCGGCGCTCGGCGTACTCGTCAGCATCCACGCGATAAATTCGCGCGCCGCGCGTTCGCGCGTGGCATTCGTTTTGACGATGGCAAGACTCGAACCGGACGCGAGAATCACCGGGTCGCGGGTGATGCGCGGCGATGGCGCGATGCCCCACGCAAAGGGTTTGGTCGCGCTTTTGATCGCACGCTCGTACATTGTCAAGCCATTCGTCGTGTCGAACGTAAACGCGACTTTGCCCATCGCAAAATCGGCTGGCTCTTGCAAGGCGCGATTGACGAGCGCCGCTTGCTTTTTCTTGAACAAGTCGCTGAGTAAATTGAGCACGTCCATCCCGGGTTTTTGCGCAAGCAAAATCGTCTTGCCGTCCGCGCTCGCGATTTCGCCGCCGCGATTGTAGACCCAGGTCGTGAATGTGAGTGCGTTTGGATTCAGCACGTAACAAAGCGTGTTCGGGATTTTGGCGAGCGCATCGCACACCCGCGCAAACTCGTCCCAGGCTTCCGGCGGACGCGATGCACCGGCGAGTTTCAGCAAATCGGCGTTGTAATACATCACTTGCAAATTGCGCGCAAAGGCGACGCTGAAAATCTTGTTGTCGAACTGAGCATAGCGGTCAAGGAATGCCGGGAAAACGTCTTGGTCGTCTGCGGCAAGTAAATCGTCAAGCGACGCGATTGAATCTTGTTTAATCAGCCCGGCAAGGTCATCCGGATACGCGAGCAGAACATCCGGCGGCGCATTTGTCGCGCGCACTTTCTTCAAGAGGTCGGTGTCGTTGCCTTGGTACGCTTCGCTTACCTGAATGTTTGGATGTGTCGCGTTGAATTTGGCGACAAGCGCTTTGAGCGTGGCGTGATTGGCGTACGGTTGCGCGTGCCAAAATTTCAAAGTGACCTGGGAGGGTGTGGCGGTTGGGTTGTTCGGTGGTGTGGTGGTTGGATAGTTGGTTGGTTGGACGGTCGGTTCGGAGGTCGGACGATTAGGTGATTGAGTAATCGAAGGTGTGGGTGCCGGGAAAGATGGGACGGGCGCACACGCGACGAGAGCAAAAACAAAAATGATGGCGAATAAATATTTCATCGTGTTTCAAAAACTTGGCGGACTGGATTGCTCCAGCCCGCCATACTGTTTACTGTGGACGGTCTACGAACGACGGTCTTTATTTGCCGTACGTATCCAATTGCTTGTTGACGCGTTGCACGCCTTCTTTTGCCGCGCCTTCAGGATCGGTCGCGGTGAAATCGGGCGAGGACTTGGCTGTCGAGACAGCGGTCAACATGTTTTGGATGAGCGCACGCGCGCCTTGCCACGCGGGCGAGATCGGTTCGCGCACACCCATCGGGATGAAACTCAAACCTTTTTTGAATTGCGGGAGCACCAACGCGATACGCGCATTCGTGCCCTTGACCTTGTCCGCATCCATCGCCGCGATGGTATCGCGCGCGCTCTTGGTGGCGGGGAAGTAGGACAGGCGCAAACCAAATTCGACCAGGTTTTGGGGTTGGAGCATGAACTTGACGAACAGCCATGCGCCTTTTTGTTTGTCGGGCGTCGTCTTCATGATCGCCATGCTGGGTCCGAAAAAGTCAACGAGTTGTTTGCCCTTGGGACCGGCGGGATACGGCGCGATGCTCCATTGGAACGGTCCTTCCTTGCGACCGTTCACACCGTCTTGATAGAACGGCAAGCCGGCGGTCGAACCGAACGTGAACGCAAGTTTGCCATTGCCGAAATCGGTCTGGTCGCCGCGGGAAGTGGTCGAAGGAGTTTTCGCCCAACCCTTGTCTACCAAGTTCTTGAGCCACTTGAGCGAGTCCACACCGGCGGCGTCGTCGAACGTAGCTTTCTTTTCGTCGGCGCTGGCATATGTGCCACCGCGACTAAAGACCCAGGTTGCGAACGTCGAAGTCTCGACGCTGGGCGAGTTGATGGCGAAACAATAATTGTCGCCCTTGGTCACTGCCGCGCAAATCTTGTCGAAATCTTCCCAGGTGGCGGGTGGTTCGTTAAAGCCAGCCGCTTTGAGCATATCCACGTTATAGTACAACACGCTCGTCGAGCGACCCGGCGAAATGCCCAGGGTCTTGCCACCGACTTGGTCAAAGTACAATTCGCCGTTCGGGGTCTTCATGGACATTTCTGCGAGTTGGTCGGCGGTCAAACCATCTTTCGCGTCTTTGATGTAATCATCGAGGACGGCAACAGCGCCGGACGTGTTCCAGTCGAACACATCGCCGGGATTGCCGGTCGCAATTTCAGGCAGAGCGTTCGCCGTGATGGCGGCGTTGATCTTTTTGCCAATGTCGCCGGTCGTGCCTTGCATTGTGACGACGACATAGTATTGCGGATTCTTGGCGTTGAACTCGTCCGCAAACTTTTGCATCATTTCGACTTGTTCTGGCGCGCTAAAGTGGTGCCAGACGTTGATGCGAACTGCATTCGCGGCGGCAGTCACAGCGGGCGGACGCAGAGTGGCGTTCGGAGCCGGGGGCTTGGTTGCCGCGGCGGCTTGCGTTGGCGCAGTCGTGGCGGCGGGCGGCTTGGTCGGTTCCGGGGCTTTGGTTGCCGGGACAGCTGTAGCGGCGGGCGCGGCAGTTGCCGGCGCACTCGTCGGTTTGGGTGCATCCGTCGGCTTTGCCGCGGGCACTGCGGTTGGCGGCACCGGGGTCGGCGTCGGTGTCGAGCACGCGACAAGCGCGAACACGGTGAGCAAGGTCAGCACGAGCAGTAATTTCGATTTCATGTTTTTGCTTCTCCTCCAAGAGAATGTGGATTGATTGTTTAGGCACGCGCAATTTTTAGGCTAGGTTGCACCTCCTTGATGACCGGAATTTTTGCTTCGCCTTACCCGCGAATGCCCACGTTGGCAATTCCCGAGACGAACCAGCGTTGCAAGAACAAGTACAGAATGATGATTGGGATGATCGTAATGGTGGCGCCGGCAAGGAGCAGTTGTGTTTGCGTGCCGGCTTCGGTGATGAGCGAACGCAAGCCGACCTGGATCGGGCGCATCTCCGGCGAGTTGGTGACGAGCAGGGGCCACATCAACGCGTTCCACGAACCCAGGAAGGTGAGGAGCGCGCTTGTGATGAGCACTGGTTTCGACAAGGGCAGGACAACGCTGACGAGAAAACGCGAGTGCGTCGCACCGTCGAGCAATGCCGCGTCGAACAACTCGTTCGGGATGCCTTTGAAGAATTGACGGAACAGGAAAATGCTAAACACGGTCGCAATCCAGGGAATGATCATCGCATAGTACGTGTCAATCCAGTTGTGCGGTTGCGCGTTCGGGAAATTGAATGTCGTCGCGATCCAGGATTCCGGCGTGGGGAACCAAACCATGAACACGTAATTGGGAATCAAGGTCAACTCGCCGGGAATCATCATCGTCGCGAGGAGTAACTTGAACAACAATTCGCGTCC
>CAZPIR010000161.1:0-2160 GCA_964586085.1 uncultured Anaerolineaceae bacterium
GCCGACTTGCCAACCGCACCTAAGAACAACAAGAGTGTAATCGCGGTGATGACTGGCGCACAAGGCTTGAAACTTTCTTCCGCGAGTTTGAAAACCGCGTCAAAGTTCAGCGTGCCGAATGTCGTAAAGATTAGCAACACGCCCAGCCCAAAACCAAAATCGCCGATGCGTGTGGTGACGAACGCTTTTTTACCTGCCGCCGCCGCGCTCGGTTTCGTGAACCAGAACGAGATGAGCAGGAACGAGCACAAGCCGACGAGTTCCCAGCCCACGTACATCAGCAAATAATTGCTACCGAGTACGAGCATCAACATCGAGAACATGAACAGATTCAGGTAGGTAAAGAATCGTCCGTAGTTGTCGTCGTGCTCCATGTAACCCATCGAGTAGACGTGGATGAGAAAACCGACGCCGGTGACGACGAGGAGCATGAGCGCGGAGAGCGGGTCGAGCAGGAACGCGACATCAATTTTGAAATCGCCGACCGGAATCCACGAGTAGATCGGCACATTGATGACACGATGATGTTCGTCCAGTCCTTGCATTGTAAAGAACGCAAGGAGAGAAACGAGAAACGCCAAACCGACCGCGCCAACTGCAATCGCGCTGACGAGCCAGCGCGGCAGTTTGCGTGAAAAAATTGCATTGATTGTTGCGCCCGCAAGTGGTAACGCCGGCACAAGCCAGAGATAGTTGATCAAGTTAAGTCCTCAGCAAATCATTGCGCTCAACGCGAGCGCTATACTTGACAGCATTGCCGCAAAAAATCAAAACTAACATTATCTTTTCAGCTACTTCATCCCCATCCGCAACACCATCGGACTGGAGTACGGAATGAGCCAGATGAACCAAACGATGACACTAAATTTGTGAAAGTCCTTGATCCAGCGTTCGTCTTTGCGCGCCAACACAATCGTCGCCCAGACCGCGTGAATCATCATCAGCACAATCGCGACGACACCAGTGATGCCATGCACATCGAACGTCAGCCCACCTGCCGATTCCATCATCAACCCAGTGCCCCAGGTATCGCAGACCAAACCCAGCCAAAAGAAAACGAGATGCCAGGTTTTGAGTCTGCCCTGAAACCGTTCGCTCCACACACCAATCGAATAAAACACGAGCGCCGCGGTGATAATAATAAATGGAGCCGACGACCCAGTCACTGGATTTACCCCTCAGGACAGCGTGATGCGATATTTACAAGCTGTCGCGCCTTGAGCGCAACACTCAATCTCTTCGATAATCTCGGTGCCGCCGGTCGCGCGTTGCAAAACGCGGTGCAGAAAACCAATCATCGCAAAACAAACCGGCTTGTCATGCTTCCAACCGATACAGTACGGGCAATGTTGAATTTCCAAGTAAAAGTGTGCTTGGTCTTTCGAAGTGCGAATGACTGAATCCACTTGATCCTGGAACGCGCGCGCCGAACGTTCGAGCACCATCGTCACACGCTGTTGGACCGGCATTAACTTCATCGCCGCGCGCGCCACCGCGACCAACGACGCCGTTTCTTCCAAACCACGACTCGCCTGCGCGCGCCCCACGCGTTGCATGATCGCGCGCGCGCCGCGTGCGCCGTAAATATCGTACAGTGCCTGGGTCAACTGGCTGAAATAACGCACCCGATAATCATTGCGCTCTTCCGTGCTCGGCGGATAATTGTTGATGTACTGCGCAAGATTGCCGTGACGCAAAAGCGTCGCTGTGCCATGCACGCCAATCACATCGTCGAGACCAATCAAAAACGTCCGAAATGCTTTGGCGGTGGCTTGAGGCTCGGGATTCAATGCGTTCAATGCGCGACTAGCCCCGAAGATCGCTTACGTTGTCCACATCCACATTCGCGCGCGAACGGAACAACGCCACAATGATCGCGAGACCAACGGCAACTTCGGCGGCGGCAACAGTCAACACGAGAAACACAATCACCTGACCGTCGAGGTTTTGCAAATAACGCGAGAACGCGACAAACGCGAGGTTTGCCGCGTTTAACATCAACTCGATGCTCATGAACATGACGAGTGGATTACGTCGCACAAGCACGCCGACTGCGCCAAGCGAAAACAAAATTGCGCTGAGAATGATATAGTGATTGATTGCCATAGAGTTTCAGGTTTCCGGGTTTAAGGTTTCCAGTTAAACCTGAAACCTTAAACT
>CAZPIR010000161.1:2170-8020 GCA_964586085.1 uncultured Anaerolineaceae bacterium
CAAAACCACGACGCCAACAATCGCCGAGAGCAACAACACGGAGGTGATTTCAAATGGCAAGATATAATCGGTGAACAATGCCGCGCCAATCACCTCAACATTGCCGTACTGCGCAATGTACTCGGGTGTCATTTTGCCCGGGGTAGCCGACAAAACGATTGAGGCACCGACGACGACCAACTGCAAAACGAGCGCAATGCCAAACACGCCCGCAAGTGCCGGTTGCCACTTGAGCACGCCCGACCCATGATCGAGACCCGGGCTGAGCAACATGATGACGAACACAAACAAGATCAAGATCGCGCCGGCGTACACCATCACTTGCGCGGCGGCGATGAACGGCGCGCTGAGCAGAACGTACAACGCCGCGAGCGAGACGAACACAACGGCGAGACACAGCGCACTGTGCACGGCATTGCGGAGAGAAATCACACCGAGCGCGGCGATGATAGCAAGTGCGGCAAACAGGTAAAAGACAATAGCATCCATTTATTTCTTCGCTTGATGAATTGCGTTCACAATTTCGTTTGAATGAGCAATTTCGTGATTGTAAATAATTTCGAGTAATCGAGCGAGTGTCACCTGACCGTACAACGGGTGTTCGCCTTGCAATTCGAGTTGCTCCGGCGTAACGCCCTCGAAAAATGCGATTATCTCGTCGAGCGTCGTATTCAACTCGTCGCGCACCTGGGACAAGGATTGCGTTTTACGTTTGGCAACCTGGCGCGCGTTAAAGGTGTCGTTGTTATAACCCGGCGGCAGTTGCGGCGACTCGCCTTTTGCCGTGCGTTGCGCGATGCCGAACATACCACGATTCGCGCTGGCGAGATGCGCGACAATGTCCTGCACCGACCATTCGGGCGTCACCCTGATTGCCAACGCCGCTTCATCGGAGAGCGATGAAATCGCGCGACTGAGTGCCAGATGCGCTTCTTTCAACTTGCTGGCTAACGGTTCGAGTTCTTTCAGCATCGTCACTGAAATCCTTTTGTCGAAAGCGACCAACCCAGGTTACTTGCCGATCAACACCAACACAATCGCTGTGACGGCAATGTTCGCGAGCGCGACCGGGAACAAGAACTTCCAGCCAAAGCGCATCAATTGATCGTAGCGGAAACGCGGTAGCGTGCCGCGCACCCACATGAACAAAAAGATAAACGCCATCACTTTGATAAAGAGCCAATGCACGCCGGGGAACAAGCCAAACGGACCTAAATAACCACCCAGGAACATGGTCGAAGCGATCGCGCTGACCGTGAGCATGTGAATGTATTCTGCCATGTAGAACAACGCGAATTTCAACGACGAGTACTCGGTTTGATAACCCGCGACCAACTCGGTTTCAGCTTCGGGCAAGTCGAACGGCAAACGATTCGTTTCGGCGAACGCGCAGATCACGTAGATGACGAACGCGACCGGTTGCATGAACACAAACCACCAGGGATTTTGTTGCTCGACGATTTTCGAAAGCGACAGCGTTTGCGAAATCATCAACACGCCGACAAGCGACAAACCAAGCGCGATTTCGTAACTGATCATTTGCGCGCTCGAGCGCAAGCCACCGAGCAACGAGTACTTGTTGTTCGCGCCCCAGCCACCGAGCACGACGCCGTACACGCTAAGCGAACCAATCGCGAGTAAGTACAACACCGCCACATTCACATCGGCAATTTGGAAATTGATCTTGTAACCAAAAATTTCAGCGGGTTGGTTGAGCGGAATGACTGCCCAAGCAAGCAAAGCCGTGCCAACCGCAATCGCTGGCGCGATGATGTACACAACCTTGTCGGCCTGCGCCGGAATAAAGTCTTCCTTGAAAATCATTTTCACCGCGTCGGCAATCGGTTGAAGCACCGCAATCGGACCCACGAGCCCCACGCGATTCGGGCCCACACGCGATTGAATGTGCGCGATGACATAGCGTTCCATCAGCGTCAAGTACGCAAAGAGCGTCAACAGAACCAGGATGACGACGAGCGATTTGACGAACGCTTCAATTATTTGAATCAACAAAGGATCAAGTGTCACAATGTCCTCATACTCCCTCTCCTGCATACGGGGGAGGGCTGGGGTGGCGGTTACGTATTTTGCAACCGATTGATAATCTCGTCCAACTTTTCGAGCGTCAAATCTTGCTGATGCTCTTCGCCATCAATCAACATGGTTGGCGCATGGTCGCAACCACCCAAACATTCCGCTTCATGAATCGAAATTTTACCGTCCGCGCTCACCTGCCCAGCTTTGCAACCCAGCTTGTGTTCGAGGTGCTCCATCATTTGCTCGGCGCCACGCAACGCGCAGGGCAAGTCGGTGCAGAACATAACCGTGTGTTTACCACGCGGTTCGCGCGTATACATCGTGTAAAACGTGGCGACTGAACTCGCTTCCGTGCGCGACACGCCGACAATCGCCGCAATGTCATCAAGCACCTCGTCCGGCAAATGACCCACCTCACGTTGCGCGAGATGCAACGCCGGCATCAACGCCGAACGCTTATCCGGATATTTCGTGGCGAGTACTCGAATGTGTTCCTTTGCTTTTTCCGACAGCATCTATCTTCCAGTCTCCAATCTCAAATCTCGAGCTATTCCCAGTCAAACCCACCCTTGCGCCAGATGTACACATAACCGACGAGCAGAATCAAAACGAAAATACCCATTTCGATCAACCCGAACAATTGCAATTGGCGAAACAGGACTGCCCAGGGATAAAAGAAAATAATCTCGATGTCGAACAGGATGAACAAAACCGCCGTGAGAAAGTACTTGATCGAAACACGACGCTTGGCAGAGCCAAACGGCGGCATCCCGGATTCGTACGGCGAATATTTTTCGCGGCTAGGACGTAAGGGACCGACAATACCGGAGAGGGTCAACGCGATTGCGGTGAACGCAATCACAACCAGGACCATCACGAGGATCGGCAAGAAATCAATTGGCATGCGTGACCTGTATCAGAGGGATTTGATAACTTCGTGAATCATATTACAAATCGCATTCTTTGTCAAAAAAATGATTGCCGTCTTGAAAAATCAAGCGTATCTGTGCTATACTCTCGCGCAATTCATCAGGAGAAGATACTAATGTCATCCAAATTGATGCGCGTGATGTTTTTTTTGTGCGCGTTGATGTTGACCGTAATGGTCACGACGGCTTGCTCTGCCTCCAAGCCCACCATCATCATCACCTCGCCACCGAGCGGCAGTCAGTACAATGAAGGCGAAGAAATCAAGGTGCAGTCCACCACCACCGATTCGTCCGGCGTCGATCGCGTCGAGTTGATTGTGGATGGGATTCCCGTTCGCACTGATCCCTCGCCCAGTCCCCAAGTTTCTTTTACCGTGATTCAATCCTGGAAAGCGACGCAAGGCGCGCACGTTGTCAGCGTTCGCGCGTACAACAAATCCGGAGGCGTAAGCGATGTTGCCGCCATCTCGATCAACGTCGCGCAATCGGTTGCGTTGAATGCGACGCCCACCTCGTTGCCGCCCCTGCCTGGTTCGCCGGTTCCACCGGGCACCACCCCAACCGCTCCCGCCGGCGCAACACCCGGCACCGGCAGTTGCGTCAACAGTGCCACGTTTGTCGCCGATGTCACGATTCCCGATGGCATGACAATTGCCGCCGGCCAAACCTTCAACAAGACTTGGCGCTTGAGCAACAATGGCACATGCACTTGGACGGGCTATGAATTTGTTTTCATCAGCGGCGAAGCGATGACCACCGGCACCGTCATCCCGGTCCCGAATCTCGCGCCGGGCGGAACAGTTGACGTGACCGTGCCGATGACGGCGCCAAGTACGGCAGGTCCGCACAGCGGCAACTGGCGTATGCGCGCAGGCGGTGGTACTGTATTTGGAACGACCGTACGTGTCCTCATCACCGTTCCCGGCGCACCCGTGCCAACTCAAACGGCGGTCGTGCCCACAAACACGCCGGTTCCCACCGGTTGTAGCGGCGCGCCGGTCATTGCGTCGTTCACCGCTTCGGCAAATCCCATCGCGGTGGGTGCTTCGACCACTTTGCAATGTGGCGCAGTCACCAATGCTGATTCAGTGGAGATTAATCAATCTATCGGCGGCGTCGCCTCGCCCGGAACAGTTGTCGTCGCACCATCGAGCACAATCACCTATACGATGACGGCTCGTTGCGGCACAGCACAAACCGTGCGCCAATTGATGGTCACGGTGAATCCCGGCTTGCCCGCGCCAGTCGCCGTGATTTACGATTTTATCGGTAAAGCAAACGTCGCGAGCGACAAATGGCAAAGTAGCGGTAGTTTAGGCAATTTCGACCTTGCGTTCCCCGGCGTAGACACCGACACCAAGGGCTTTGCTCTGTGGCGTGATAATTTCAAACTCAACGATGGCAGTCAACCGGCACGCGTGCTCGAGACCCATCCACAATGGACACCGAGCGGAATCATCTCGCGCTGTTATCGTGATTTGTGGGATTCGGGTTATACGGTTCAAAGTTCCGACCGCGTTTCTGGCAAAGTCGGATTTTTGCAAAACGCCACTGCCGGCAACGTCACCTTTCGCGTGCGTCTGCGCGGCGAATCACTCCCCAACAATGACATTGCGGTAATCCCACTCGTTTATGCCGATGGCGTCAAATCATTCAACGTTCAAATTGGCACGCTCAACAGTGGGCAGTACGTTGGCCGCAAAGCCGACATTTGCCTGATCGTCGAAGCCGGCGCAGATGCCGGTCAGGATTGGGCGGTCTGGCAAGATGTTCGCCTCACGCGTGGTGGTCCGTAGGATAAAATTCCCCAGGTTTTCTTGAAACTCTGGGGAATTTCTTTGCCAAAGGTATTGAAAAGCAAATTGATGTGTGCTATACTCTCGCTCGAAATTCTTAATGTAACGACGACACGCGTACATTTGAGAAAGGGGGTGACACAAGGTAAATTGATCAACTCAATTACTTGGAACTATTGTGCTTGCCTGTGCGTTCCTGTTTCGACCAATCACCCCCCAGTCCAAAGGAGGACACCGTGAACAGTACACTCGACCTTTTACTGAATCTCGCTTCGCCGTTGCTTCTCGCCACCACCAAAAAAGCCGCACCCAAAAAAGCGGTCAAGAAACCCGTCAAAAAAGCCGCGCCGAAAAAAGCCGTGAAAAAACCGGTCAAAAAAGCCGCCCCGCGCGCCAAAAAAGTGGTCGCCGCGCCGGTTGAACCCGCCGCCCCACCCGAACCAGCGCCCGCACCTGCCGCGCCAGCTCCTATCGCGCCAGTCAAGCCGTGACAAAACTGTTAAATTTCTTGTGGCAGGTCTTGCTCGTCGGCGCTACACCGTTGACTCTAGCGGCAGTCAAAGGTAAAGCACCCAAAAGCAAAAAACCGGTCAAGGCAAACGTCAAGCCCAGTCCTGTCAAGCCGACACGCTCGACAGCCAAACCGGCACCCAAAGCCAAGCCAGCGACCAAGCCCAACGCGGCACCTCAAACTAAATCGGCGAAAACCAAGCCGACTATGCCAGTGGGCAAACGCGCACCCGCGCCAACCGCTAAACCGGTTGCATCCAAATCAACTTCGCCGGCGAGTACGCCGGTGGTCAAAAACGAATCGCTACCCAAACCACCCGCGCCAACCGGGCGTGCTATTCTGCTCGCGCCTGAAGGCGGCAAATTCGCCGACAGCGTCAACCCGCGTTTTCGTTGGCTCTCAGTCGGCGGCGCTATGCGTTATCAAGTCGAGTGGAGCGATAAATCCGATTTGACCGATGGACACACCGTCACCTCCATCGCCACCGAAGCCGTCGTGCCGGTCGAGCAACCACTCGAACTTGGCGTGACGTACTATTGGCACGTGCGCGGTGGCAACGAAGGGGGATGGGGTCCCT
>CAZPIR010000162.1:0-8006 GCA_964586085.1 uncultured Anaerolineaceae bacterium
CGGCACGAGCAGAACAGCGACGAGATGAATGCCCAGCATCACGACCGAGGCGTATGCAAACACATCGTGCACGAGCGAAACCTGCGCGATAAAATCCGGCGGCATGGGGTAGAGATAGCGAAGCGTTTTAATCACGCCGGTGACAATCATTACCGTGACGATGATTGCCCAGGGCGTGTACGAAAAAACTTTTTCGGCGGGCAAGTATTTGCCAACGCGTTTGGGTTGTTTAAAGCCAAACGCATTCACCGTGATTTTCAACGTGTCGCGCAGACCGCGGGGCAAATTGATTCCAAACACCGCGCCGGTCGGACCAAAGATCCCGGCTTGTTCCATCAAATCGGACATGCCAGCGGTCACGTCTTTGAACGAGCGTGGAATCAAGCCCGCGCCGCCTGTGATAATGTTTTGCGCCAAATGTCCCGCCACGCCGAACACGGCAAACCCGGCGGCGATGTAATGCACGGCAAAGAGCATACGCATTTCATCGGGACGCGGCAGTTGACGCAGAACGACCAAGCCAGTGACCATGCCGATCATAAAGCCAATGCCGTTCGTCCAATGGGTGATGACCGCACCGACATCGTGGCGAATGACCGTGCTCGAACCCGGCGTGGATTTGGGTTGACGCAAACTGGCTTTGGCTTGCCAGATGCCAAAGCCAATGCCGAGCGCGGCAATCAAGGGCAACACGCGCGCGAGTAAAAAGGCATCTTCGTACAATACCGACTGCGGCGGCAAGCCAGCCGGTTCGCCGCCCTGTGCAAACGCGGTGCCATAGGTGACCAGATAAAGACCAATCAATGTCGAACAAATTGCGACTAGCCAACGTTTCACGACGCGTCCTCCCTTACCCTTTTTTCACAGTTTGCTGATCGCGCAATTGTATGAAATGCGCGCGATCCGATTTGGGCATTTCCAAACACAGATGATCGCTTGCTACGATGCCTTGCTTGATGCGGATATTCACCGGACATTTTTGCACGCACGCGGGACCTTCTTCGCGGAAGTAGCACAGGTCACACTTGGTGTAGACATTCTTTTGTGGATCGTACGTGATGCGCGTTTTTTGTCCGTTCGGCGTTTGATTCACCGCGACTTTTTCCGAGCGCACTTCAAAGGGACAACCCTCGGCGCAACGCCCACACGCGATGCACGCTTGCTCGTTGATGACGCGCGCGCCGGTCTTGGGTTCCACATGCAACGCGTTGACCGGGCACACCGGCAAACAGGGCGACTCGGGACATTGTAAACAAACGTGTTGGAAAAATGTTCCGCGATCCGGATAGTTCTTGATGATTTCGGGATTGACTTTGGTCTGCGGTTCGTTAAAGATGCGAATGCGCGAGACAGATGACAACCCGGCTTTTTTGTGCGCGTCGGTGCACGCCACTTCGCAAGTCAGACAACCGATGCACAAGGACGGGTCCGGAAAAATCACCCCGCTCGATTCACGATTGATGGGAAGCGCGCGCGGTTGAAGAAAACCCAAACCGCCGATCCCGATTGCGCTCAACGCAACAAAGCCAGTCGCCGCCGTCGCAAGAAATTCGCGCCGCGATACTGGATTGGTGGTCTTGTCAGAATCTGCCATTTTTGTTCCTATCCCCTTTGAACAATTTTTATTTCTTGTGCGGACGCAATGCAAAAACTAGAATCCCTGCCAACCCAATGACAACCCCCGCCACGCTACCGATGATGAGCATCGAATTATTCTCGGTGCGCGCATCGGCTTGAGTGGTTGTCGTTAAGGGCGCCGTGGAGGCGGACGCCGTCGGCACGCGCTCGGCGCGCGTGGTCTTGCCGTGCAGAGCATCAAGACCGCCATCCACATTCAAGTCAATCAAGTAAATGTCAAAGTTGCCGCCGCGTGGAGAATGGAACAAGAGTTTGGTATAGTCGTTGTTCCAGACGACCGGTCCCTGCATCGCCATGCGCTCTTGAAGGAGTTCGTGTTGTCCGGACTTGAGATCAAACGCCCAAAAATCTGTCCACGCGCTGGTCGCTTCGATGTGCTCGATCACATAGCCAATGCGACCGTCCGGCAAGAACCAGGGAAAGTGATTGTCTTCGCCGTTGTCGATAATTTTTTGCGGCGCGCCGTTCTCGCCACTAATCATCCAAATCGTGTCGAGTTCGCCGGCGGAATAAACAATGTCACGACTGTCTTCGCTCCAGCCGGCGTGATGACATGGAAACGTGCATTGATTCGCCGAGGCGCTCGCCAATTTTTGCGTGAGCGGTTTGGCGTCGCTTCCATCAATGCGCGCGCGCCACAAATTGAGCACGTCATCTTTGTATACGTAAAAGGTCAGCGATTTCCCATCGGGGCTGGGCGATGGAAAACTTGCGAGCGCGCCGGTACGCGTGAGTTGCTTGACGCTTGCATCCGCAACATTGACCGAAAAAATTTCGCGTGACGTGCCATCGAACGAATCAAAGAATATAGTTTTGCCATCCGCCGACCAGATCGGATGCCGATCATCGTTTGTTCCCTTGGTCAAGGCGCGCTTGTTTGTGCCGTCGGCATTCATCAGATAGATGTGATACTGACCCTCGTTAAATGATTGATACGCAATCGTGCGATTGTCGGGACTCCATGCCGCGCGCGCATCAATGCCACGCTCTTCGGTCAATTGCCAGAGCGGTGTGCCAGGACCACCGGCTTGAGTTGCTGGGGCAAGTTGCGCAATCAACCACACACTGCCAAGACACAATGCGAGCAGAAAAAATTTAAAGCGGTTCATAAAGTTCCTGTAGGGAATCGAGAATGCTGATTACGTGTGCGGCGCGTAATTGCCGGTAATAAAATCGCGCCGCGTGATGGTCAGCTCGACGGGCTGTGCGATTTGAACTTGCGGCTCGGCTGGCTCGGCTGGATTTTGCATTGCGGCAAGCTCTTGTTTGAGTTGATTCAACTCGTCGCGCAACATGCGTAATTCGTCACTCTGAATTTGTTGTAGCGCATCCCATTGTTTGCGAAACCGTTCCAGTTCTTCCACATGCATTCGTTCGTACGTAGACAACTGTTGTTCCAGCCGTTGCGCGAGTTCTTCCAGGTCAGTCAACAATCCATCCTCCCGTGTCATTTCTTGATGACGACAATCGTCCCGCGCATTCCCGGCGCGTGAAAGGTGCACACGTAATCGTACTTGCCTTCGGTGTTAAAGGCGTGCTCGAATGTAGAACCGGTCGAAAGAAACGGCGTACCCCACGAGTAATCAATCGCTTCGACATTGTGCGCGACATCGCCGACATTGATCCAGCGCACCGGCGAGCCCACGGTCACTGTCAACACAGCGGGAAAGAAAAAATTATCGTCTGCTTCGATTTGATTTTCTTCGAGCGCTGAGCGCGGGACGAGCGTCGCATATTTGTGCGGCGTCGCCGTTAGGATCGGCTTGAAAACGGGCATAACTTTGGTCGGCGAAGCCGATAGTGTCGGCGTGAGTGTGGGCATGGGCGTAGACCGAGCGCTTGCGCATCCCATCAACCCACTGATTGCCACGAACACAACCATGCCCCACAATTTATTCAACACGTTGATATCCACGATAAGTGATAATGTTCCCGGCGTTTTCTGTCGCGTGCTCATCTTGTCGCGCCGCCGTGATGGTCACTCTTTCGGTGAGTTGCTGAACCAGGTTTGCGTACCTGGGATGATTGACCATGTCCTCCAAAACCTGGATACGCTCTGGCGCGAGGATGGCTTGTGCCGCTTGTTCCAATTCGGGAGGCACGAACAGAATGTCTACATCGGGCGGGAGGTCGGTCAGCGGAGCCAGCGTTACCTTGATCGCGAAACCTGCCCGCTCCAACATTCGTTTCAACTGATTGTGTCCCAGGATGATCGCGCTAGGAAAATGATCTAGCGTGTATCCAAAAACAATCCGTCGAATGACGGTCGGGATTGACAAGGCGGCTTGCCCGATATCGCTCCGCTCATCTATCCCTGAATTACTTGACCCCATGCCCCATGCCCGTCAATGCTTCGCGGATTTTTTCCGGCGTAATGAGTCCTGGGTCATAGGCAATGGTTACGGCATTTTCGTTGCCAGATACAGCGATGATGCCGGAAAATGTTTTTAACTTTTCTGCCACTTCGTCAATCAATTCTGCTGTCACCAACGGCGTTGTAAAATCGCCTTTAAACTCGGCACGTCCACCTGGTTTCACAGCGGGCGCGGCGGCGGCGGAAGTTGCCGTAGCGGGCGCGCGCGTCGCCGTCGGCGCGGCGGTCGGTGTACTGGTTGCCGCCCCACCTGGGGTGGCGGTGGGCGGCGCCGCGGTTGGGCGTGGGGTCGAGGTCGAAGTAGGACCTTGCACAATCAACACAAATGTGGGCGACACGAACGGAGTCACGGCACGTGTGGACACTGCCGGGGAGGTGGGTTGCGGTGGCACCGCTAACGGCGTGCCGTCACCGCGCGCAGGCGCATTCGTTGCCGCCGCTGCAGGCGCGCCGCCACTCGTCGGCGACGTGCCACTGGATGGTGCTGCGGTGCATCCGATCAGTGCGACAACCACAATCAAAGAAATGACGAACAGTAGAATGTTGCGAAACATTGTTGACTCCACAAAAAGAAATTGGTTGGTGGTTTCAAACTTGTGCAATCATGCAAATTGCTCTAGTCTGAAACCCGAACTGGGACAGGCAGGGAAAAGAATTTCCTACTTGCGATTTCATTCGCGCAATGTTACAATCTTTTCGCCAGTCGAAATTTATGCAAGGAGACCAGAGATGGACTATACCCCGATGTTAGATACGGCGATGCGCGCGGCGCGTCAAGCGGGCGCGCTCATGCGCGAATTATCCGGCAAACCAGAATATCAGCAGTGGAAAGGTGCGCGCGAGATTGTGGTGGGCAGTGTGTTTCCGATTCAGGACAAGATTTTGGAAATCATTCGCGCCGATTTTCCGAACGACGCAATCCTCGCGGAAGAAAGTGAAACTCAGCCTGCGCTCGAAAGCGATCCGCTATGGGTGGTTGACCCGGTGGACGGCAGTCTCAATTTTCATCAAGGCATTCCGCATGCCGCGATTGCGATTGCGTATCGTGCCGAAGGTGTCTACCAGGTCGGCGTTGTCTACGATCCCTTTCGCGATGAAATGTTTCAGGCTTTACGTGGACGCTCCGCGCGTTTGAACGAGCAACCGATTGTCGTGCAACAAGTGTCTGAAGGCGAAGATGCGTACTTTCAAGCGATTGTTGGTACGGATATTCGCGGCGATCAAGCAATGCGCGTGCAAGGATTGAACATGATGACCTTGATGGCTTCGCAATGTACCGGTTCGACGATGATGGGTTCACCGGCACTTGGTTTGTGTTACGTTGCCGCCGGACGCTTGCACGGATATTTTGCGCTGGGCTTGGACTTGTGGGATGTGGCGGCGGCATCCGTGATTCTCAGTGAAAGCGGCGGCATCCTGACCGACATTCGCGGCGGTTCCTGGCTACATACCACCGGGGGGTATATGGCGAGCAACGGTGTCATTCATGGTTGGATGATGCGCAATGCGCAATCGGTATTTTGGAAAGATCGGCAAGAATAATTCACGAGCATCGTCGAGACGTTCCACCCGGAACGTCTCGACGATTTTTTGTTACAGCGCGCTCAACACCGTGCGTTCGATCAAGTTGATGGCGAGATCAACCTTGTACGCGTTGAGCGACATGGGACGCGCGACCGTTTTGAGCGTGGACGCCGCGGCTTTGATGGTGTCTTTGATGTTCTTGCCCACGAGCGCTTGCTCGACGACTTTGGCGCGATACGGCACCGGCGAAACGCCACCCAGTACGATGCGTCCATCTTTCCAGTTACCATTCTCTTGCGTCACCGAAACCGCGACACTGACCACCGCAAAGTCATAGACTTGGCGGTCTTTGAGTTTGATGAACGCGGTTTTTGTGTTCGCCGCGACCTGGGGAATGGTCACGTTCACCATCAGTTCGTCGGGCTTGAGCACGTTTTCGCGCAGAACATCTTCGCGCGGACCGCTAAAGTAACTGTCAAACGCAATGGTGCGTTGACCATTCGGTCCCGCCACATTCGCACTCGCGTTCAAGGCGAGCAACGCCGCGGCGGTGTCGGACGGGTGGACGATGTAGCACAGTTCGCCGCCGATGATCGCGTGATAACGATTGTCGCCGGTCACCGCGAAACAAAAGTCGCCGCCCTTTTTGTAACAGTCGAAATGTTCGCCGCGAAAGAACCAACAGCGCGGGCGTTGATTGATGTTGCCGCCGAGTGTGCCAAAGTTGCGAATCAAGGGCGAAGCCACACTTACCGCGGATTGGGGCAGTGCCGCCCATTTTTGATCCAGCTCTTTCGATTCGGCAATCGAAGTGAGCGTGGTTGCCGCGCCAATCGTCGCGCTTCCACTCGCCGCGATATTGATGCCGACCATCTCCGGAATGGCGGTCACGTCAATCAATTTTTCCGGGAGCGGCATGCCTTTGCCGCGTACCCAGTCCTTCATAATGCCCGTGACCAAATCGCTTCCGCCCGCCACAATCTTGGCGGAGGGTCCGAATTTATAGAGTAGCGCAACCGCCTCTTGAACGGTTGCCGCATCGTGTAATTCAAATGACTTCATGTTGCTCTCCCCTATGCCGACTTGAGCGTCGCGAGGATTTTTTCGCGGGTGATGGGTGTTTTGTCCACACGCACACCGATTGCGTTGTACACCGCATTCGCAATCACTGCCGCTGCTGGGTTGATGGGTGGTTCGCCGAGACCGTGCCCGCCGTAGACGCCATACGCTTTGGCTTGTTCGACTAACACGACATCAATCGTGCGCGGTACATCCTTGATGCTCAATGCTTTGTAATCGAGAATGTTGTCGTTGAGCGGCAAGCCAGTGGCTTGGTCAATCAACAGCTCTTCCGACAACGCCGCACCCAAACCCATCACCACGCCACCTTCGATTTGTTGCTCGGCTGAGAATGGATTCATCGCCTTGCCCACATCATGCACGGCAACGTACTTCAAGACCTTGATTGCGCCGGTCGCCGTGTCCAACTCGATTTCGGCGGCGTGCGCATAGTGTGTCGTGCGGAACCAGACCGTGTCATGCACGTGCGCGCCGCGTCCCAGGATCGGCTGACCGCTGAATTGCACGGCATCGCGCAAAGTCATCTTGCGATTCGCATCGTTCTTGGCAAAGATTTGACCGTTGGCAATATCCAAATCGTTTGCTGTGAGATTGAGTGTTTGCGGCGGATTCGCGCGCGATGCGTCTTGCACAAACTTGCGCGCGGCAAATTCCAATGCTTGCCGTTTTGCATCTGCCGCGGCTTGGTACATACCCCAGCCCGCGCTATTCGTTTGGCGACTACCGGCGGTAACACCCGTGTCCGGCGAAATGTCGGTGTCGGTTTCATACGAAACGCGAATATCGTCAAGCGGCACACCGAGCGTTTCTGCGGCAATCGTCGCGACGTAGGTCTTTTGACCGGACCCGATATCGGTTGAACCTGAAATGGCGTTGACCGTGCCATCGGTGTTGATGATCAACAAGCCGGTTGAAGGCGCGCTACCTGCGCCGTGATTGCATTGCGTTGCCGCAAAACCGATGCCGTGGAAAACGCCAGGGCGAACTTCTTTGGCTTTTGGCGCGTGGAACTTTTGCGCCCAGCCAATCGCTTTGGCAGTTTCGTTAATCACGGTGACAGCGGCAGGATTGCTGTACGGTTGTTTCGCATCCACGTTGCCGTACATGTTAATGTTCTTGAGTCGGAACTGCACCGGGTCCATGCCGATTTTGTACGCCGCCATGTCCATAATCGTTTCGAGTGCGAGCGTGCCATTAGGATGACCCACGCAACGATACGGTCCGGATTTGAAACGATTCGTGAACACGTCCACGCCTTCGACGAGGAGGTTCGGGATGTTGTACATGTACTGCATGTTGTACCACGACCCCGATGCGGCGGCGGCGCGTTGCGGTCCGACATTCGCAATTACTTTGAATTGACCGGCGACAATCGTGCCATCTTTTTTGA
>CAZPIR010000163.1:0-5152 GCA_964586085.1 uncultured Anaerolineaceae bacterium
GCTCGAACAGCGCGCGTTGATAGAACAGCAACACGAACGGCACCCACGCGATGACTGCGATAAGATTCAGGTTGCCAAAATGCGTGATGAACAAATCACTGAATTCGAACGCAATTGCGCCGGCGAGACAGGCGAGGCGAGAAATTTGGAAATTGGAGGCTGGAGACTGGTGGTTGGATGTTCGCCAATTTCCAAAGCGCAACAACGCATACATTCCCGCGCCTGCGATGAAAAAATGGAGGACTGCCAAGTACTCCATATCGCGAAACGTGAGTGGGTTGGAAATAAAAAACGTGAGGAGATTGAGCGGGTAGAAAATGCCGGATTGAATGTCGCCGACAAACGGCATTCCGCCGAACAGGTACGGATTCCACAATGGAATTGTGCCGTGTCGCCACCACTCGGCGGAGAACGTGTACGTGGGAAATAAAAATTGCGCGAGGTCGCCGCCGCCGGCCGGCATCCACGCATCGCCGAACAGCACGCGCCAGAAAAAGCCGGCCGTCGCAATGCCGATGACGCCAATCGCAATCAGGTCGCGCCACGCCTCACTCTGCGCGCGGCGCGACCCGGCGAACATCAACGCAATCAACCACACGACTGCCGCGACGACCAAGATCATCGGGGCTTTTCCAGCATAAACTCGCGCGTGGTTTTTCCTGAAGTCCAGAACAAACGCAGGTCACCATCGTCCGTTGCGATTTGGAAAATCAATTCCGCGCTCAGCGAGCGACCCGGCGGCAAATCGAGCTTGTTCAAAATTTGCGGAATCGTCACGGTCTTGGGATTGGCTTCGTACGTCGCGCCGCCAAAACCTTTGAGCTTGAAATCGGTCCCGTTGATCGTCGCAGGTTGCCCGGTGCGTCGCGTGTTGGTCACTTGAACGCTGACCAAAATAAATTGTTCGTTCGCCGGCAGTTTGACCGGCACATCTGTTTTGAGCGGACGTTGCACGCCGAGCACGGCAAGTTCGATGCCGTTCTCGCCCGCGCCCGCCATGCGTAGCGGCACGACGGCATTTTTATCGAGCGTCGGCACGGCAGTCGGTTGACCGCCGGGCAAACTGAACGAGGCGAACGGATTGAGCTCTGATGATTTGAGACTCCAGCCGACTACCATGCCGGAACACAAACAGCAGACGATCAACAGAGCGATGGCGGCGATGACAAACATTCGTGGCGGCGACTGTCGGCGCGAATAATTTGCGGGCGTCGCCAAGTTACGGTAACGATTTTCGTTCGAGGTGTACACTCTGACTCTCCATTTGCGCGCCGTTTGCATCCGTGACGGGCAAACGTGCGCCGGTATGTAAATCGTACATGCCAATTTCAATACGATACTCGCCGCGTGGCAAGTTGTCCAAATTCAAATGATACTCGTCAATCACAATCTCGCCGGCACGCCAATGCGAGGTCGGCATTGTGCCGCGACCTGGTTCCGAATCGTCCTGCGCCCACACCGGCGAACCATTTGGCGCGTTCGTCTCGCCGACAAGTTGGGCGAACACGGTCCAATTATTTTTCAGGTCAACGCGACTGTGCCAGTACAACGTCACCGCGAGGTCAGTGCCGGTGTGTGTGAGATCATAGCCGAGCAACTCTATCGCGTCGCCGAGTTTTGCGTCAACCCGTTTTTGCATTGCAAGACGTATGCCATCACCGCGCAAGATGATCGCGTACGGTTGTGCGGTGTAATCGTAAATCGTTTCGACGATGCGTGGGTTGACGAGCAAGGCGTTCAGGCGCGCGCGCGTTTGCGAATCCTGACGCGTGATGATGCCGTACGCCGCGCTCGAATTATCCGGCGGCAGAACGAGCACGTGCCGACCATCGAACAGTTGCGCGTCGCGCCCAGCGAGTGCGAATCTCGCGGTGTAATGATCGTGCTCGGTCGGCGTGAGATAGAGGCGCGTGTCATTCGGTTGCGCGCGCAATTTTTGCGCGAGCGAGTACAGCCCCACGTCGAACGAATCGAAATGTCCGGTGCGCGCGCTCCACACGCCAAAGTAATCGCGCACGGTTGTGATTGTACTGAAAACGAGTCCGATGGCAAGCAGGGTCCCGACCAGAATTGGCGAAAAATTTTTGCGGCGCGTCCAATCCCAAAGCCACGCCAGACCGTATGCGGTTGTCAACGCAATTGCCGGCGTCACGGCGAGGTCGCGCCCAAAGTGTGGCGCGAAATCGGTGACGACGCTTGGCAGACTCATTACGATCAGCCACAACACGAGCAAGCGCGCGTTCGCATCGCGATGAAAGCGCATCGCGGCGACGACAACGCCGACGATGAAACCAATCGCGAGAAAAGGATCGAGCGCGGGACGGTCGGGCAAATTACTGCGCGGGTTGCTGTCGCCGGTGATGAAAAACATGCCGGCAACCTTGAAGACATTTTCGACAATGGCGCCCAGTCCGCTCGATGTGGCGGCGACGGATTGTGGTCGTTGCAAAAATTCGTCCGGGTGCGCAACCAAGTATAACCCAAGCGGCGCATAGACCAAAATCGCGACGAGTAGAAAAAGCAAAATGCCGCGCCAGTGGCGTGACCAAAAATCGCGCTCAAGAATCATTTGTGCCAAAAGTAACGCGGCGACCAGAATCGGCACGAACAAACCGGCTTTGTATGTGTAAAGCGTCGCGGCGAGAAAAATGCCGGCAAGAATCCAATTCCAGGTTGCGGGATGGGGGCGCGTGTGCATCGCGCGCCACAAAAATGCAAACGCGAGTGTTGCCATCAACGGCGTAAAAATTGGCTCCATGCCGAGACGACTAAAATTAAGGTGCCAGTACAAAATTGCGAGAACAAATGTGGCGAGTGCCGCTGTCCAGCGCGATTCAAAAAAGGCGCGGGCGAGAAAATAGAGCGCGGCGATGTTGGCGATGCCGGCAAGTGCCGAGACCAAGCGCAATGCCCAGGGACGGTCGCCGAACAGGCTGAACGACAAGGCCGTGAGATAGATCGCCATCGGTTCTTCGGTGAGGTCTTCGGTGAAAAAAATCGGACGCTCGATGCCGAGTCGCACGTTGCGCGCCATCGTCGCGTTGAATGCTTCGTCGTAGTGCAAACCGGGCGGCAAATCATCGAGACGATACAAACGTAGAAACGCCGCGAGCAAGATGATTGCCGCGACGATAAAAATTTCTAGTCGGCGAGTTGGCAAACCTGGAAAACGCATCATGGCGAAAAATGTGAGGCGCAGTATAACCGAAACTGGAAAAAATTCAAAAGCGATGAATCGAGGCTAGCGCAGAATCAAATCGAAAATGTGGATGTGGGCAGAGTTGCCGGCTTCGGCGTACGTAATCTCGACGCGCATTTTGGCGACACGCGTGGCGCCGTGATCGAAAATGATTTCGCCGGGATTGCCGGCGGGTGAACTGCTTGCTACGTTCAGCGAGTCAAACGTTTGTTGATAATGCGTGCTTGCGCCATTTTCATCAAACAGGGTCGCGCTCAACGTGTATCGCACTTTGCCAAACCATCCGCCAACAGCACGAATCGGTCGCGGTGATTGAAACATAAACTCCAATTCGAGCGGATTGGTCTCAATGCCGCGCGTGACGGTGTACAAATCGCCGTCAAACATTTGTTGCGCGGTGCCGCCATCGAATGGCGTGTGCGAAATTTGGATGGACTCGTCGTTGAGGGTGATCGTTTCGACCACCGGTTGTTGCATGGCGAAACGCTCGGTGGCGAACAAAGCTTCGGCGTTTTCGACATAGCGCAAACGTGCGATGTAAAATCCTTCGGAGCGATCCGGGAAAGGAATCACGTCTTGAATCGAAATGTCGGCGAGTTTATTGCTGGCGTTTGCCAACGCAAATTCTTCGCGTGTCATCACAAAAACATCGTGCTCGCTCAATCCTTGTTGGCGATTGAGCCACGCTTCAATCGTCGTCATATCAACGCGCGTGGGATCAAGGTTGAAAAAACGCGTCAACACGTTCGCACCATTGGTCCAGGAATGAGAAACGTGCAAGTGATCGTCCGGGAAAGCTTGCAGGTGGGCGGGGACAAAGTCTTGGAAAATTTGTTTGGCGCCCCACTGCATTCCGTACAGACCATAATTTGTAAACCAGGTTGGACCATTGATGAGCGCATCGCCCAGCATTCCAAAATTCCACACGGTCAGCAAGGCAAAGCAAATGGTCGCCACGGCTTGACGCGTGCGTGTCGCGCGCAAGCGTGTGAGGAGGGCGTCCAAGCCCAACGCCATGAATGCGGCCGCTGGCACAACAAATGCGAGTGTGCGCGTAATGCCAACCTCGGCGAGCGCGCTACCGAATGGCGTTACCAATGCCGCGATCAACAATGTGCGATGCGCCGATGATTTAAGGTGACGTAAACAAATCGCCAGCCCCAGCAAAAAGAATGGCAACATCCACCACGCGAAATGTCCGTAATCGTTCAAGCGATGACGTTCGAGATCTTGGAGGTTGGGGAAAAACCAGTACTGCGGACTCGCGCCATAGGTCCAACGCGTCAACAGGTTGACGATCTTGTCGCTTGTTGGGATGTTTTGCAACCAGTACGAGTTCAAGATCCGCAAGTGATGCGCGACCTCGTCGGGATGGTCGAGTCGAAAACGCAGATAGGGCGCGGCGAGCAAAATCACGAACACCATGCCCGGCAGGGTGACGCGCCAATTTTTCAGGTGGTACCGGAAATCAGAGAGCGCGAGCAGAATGCCGGTCAATGCCATCACGGCTTGACCGTTCGCATACGCGTAAAACGTCATTGCGCCAAAGAGCAACGCGGGAAACAAAAAACAGGTCGCGCGATAACGATAGAGCAAATAAAAGCAGAGAAAGCCGGCGTAAAACGAAACCATGAGCACGGTTTCAAATGCGGTGCGCGAATGCAAAAACCAGGCGGGCATTGCCGCGAGAAACAAAATTGCGCTCCACCAGGTTTGCGCGCGGAACACGGTCTTGAGCATCAACGCGACGGCGAGCGTGCCGAACACACTGACGAGCGCCGAAGTCGCGCGCGTGGCGAGAATTGTTTTACCGACCAGTGCGACGGGGATTGTGTGAACATATACCGAGAGCGACAAATTCCAGAACGCGCCGTTTTGAAAATAACTGGGCAGAAAATAATTTTGCGCGTCACGAAATTGGTTGGCAATCAAGTCGCTGGCGTGGACGGGATG
>CAZPIR010000163.1:5204-7987 GCA_964586085.1 uncultured Anaerolineaceae bacterium
AATCGATTCGTCGGTGAAAAAGTAGATGGGGAATTGTTCGAGGGTGGTGAACCGTGTGAATGAATAAACGCTGAGCGAAAACAGCTTGAACAAAAAAGGTGTGCTGGTGATGAGACGACGAATGGTGGGTGACCAGACCAAGGTCGAATTATTTGACATTGACTGTTCCCAGAATTACATGGTCATCTGGCACACGCTTGCCTTGTGAGTCGAACACCGGCACGCGTGCGAGTGTCGTCGCATCGTACATTCCGATTTCAATCACGTACTCGCCCGGCGGCGCATCGGCTGGGATCGCCAAGCCGTATCGATCCTGGATGATCTCGCCGATTTGCCACGAGGTTGTCGCGCGCGCGCCGCCGACCGGCTCGCTGTCCATCTGCGCCCAAATCGGCGATTGCGTCGCGGGATTGTAGACGCCGAGCAAATGTGTGAACACTTTGTAGCGTTGCGTGACCGGCGCGTTTGCTTGCCATTGCAACGTCAACAACAATGTTTCGCCCCGTGCGAATGAATCGCGATTCAATGCGTAACCGACGATTTCGATCTGGTCGCCGAGTTTGGCGCGCGCGTTACGTTGCATCGCACTCGATGCATTCGGCATTTCGTACAGCGACAAGCTCGCGTCCACAAAGCCGCGTGTAAAACTGCGAAACGCATTTGCGCCAAGATAGCGTTCGAGATAACCGGTTGGGTCGTACTCGGCGGGATTGCCGAACATGACGAGCCAAATGCGCGAATGTTGATTTGCAATGTTCGCGAGTTCCGCGCGTGTGCTGGGATCTTCGAGCGGTGTGCCGTCCGGTAAGTAGAATGCTGGGATGTTACGCGGTGCGTAGTAAAGATAGAGCGGTTTTTGCAAAGGATTGTTGAGTACGAGTGCATCGCCCGCCTGCGCGTGCTCGCTTACATACGTCATCATGCGTCCGTACATCCCCTTGGCGTACGCGTCGTTGAAATAAAAATTCCACAACGCAAAGCCATTCGCAAAAATCATCACGCTGACAATGACGATTGCTGTAATCGGAATGCGTCGCGCGATGAATGCAATGCCGAGTGCAACGGTGAGATAAAAACCCGGCAAAGCGATCAGCACGTACCGTTCAAAGAAAAAGGGCATGATCGGATTCACGACGAACGCGATGATAACTGGCACGCTGAAATAAATCGGCGCGAACCACTGCGCAGAATTATTTTGACGCACAGCGATGAGTGTGCCGAAAATCGCGCAGAGCATAAACAGCACGGCAATCATTTGCGGCAGAGGATTGTTGAGTGTGAGTCCCGCGCTGAATGCGAGCAATGTTTTGCCGAAAATCATTTCGATGCCGCGCCACGACCACTCATCGAAACGCGCACTCGCTTTGCCGCGCAGGAACGATGTTTGCAAAATAATCCAGGGAACATAGACGACGATCAAAGCGATTTGAAAAATTGCCCAACGTTTGAGCGCATCGAAATTTTTGCGAAAGCGGAGCGCGACAAAAATATTTTCGGCGACCCACACAAAGAACGCAGAATAGTGCGTGTACATCGCGAGCAAGGTTACCAGCAAATAACCGGCAACCCAGGTTTTGTTTGGCTTGCTGGAAAAACAAATCGTCAAGTACGCGGACGCAAGTGAGAACACCGCAACTTGCTCATACATCCGCGTTTCTTGGCTGTAATAAATTAGCAAAGGTGAAACGGTTGTGAGAAGCGCGGCGATGAACGCGACGCGTGTGTCGGCGAGTCGTTTGCCGAGCACAAACATCAACGGTACGGCGGCGATGCCGACGAGTGCGGCGAGTGCGCGCGTGGCAAATGCGTGCGAGCCGACGAGCGGCATCCATGCCCACAGCAAAAATGGATAGAGCGGCGGATGCGTGTCTGCGCCACCGGCGACGACGAACGGCAAAGGTTGTTGGCTGAGGAAAATACTAAACGCCTCGTCGCCCCAAATGTCTAGAGCGGCGAGGCGATAGAAACGCAACGCAGTGGCGGTGAGGATGAGCGCGAGTAACGCGAGGTGTTGCAATTGTGTGGCGCGTGCTGATCGAGTCATGTGATTTGCAGTGGAGGGCAAGGGAGCAGACAAGGATGGGAGAATGATTCTCTCCCTCTCCCTTTTCCCTTGCTCCTCTGCTTTCGCCCTAGGGCTTTTTAAGCCACTTGATGTTGCCCCAATCCCCTTTTTCCACATAGACGATGCCGTAATTGTAAACCTGGATCACGTACCCTTCGTTGTTGAACGTTGTCTCAAATTCATCGGTTTGTGGATAACCCAGGTTGTTGGCTTGCGCGAATCGGTAGAGCGCAGTCTGGTCGTTGATCGGCATCCAGGTAAATTGTTGTGCGCGCGAGAGAATCGCTTTTTCGAGTGTCGGCGCCGGGAATGTATAATTCACTTGCGTACTGTTCGTGCCATCGAGTTGAATGTCGGCTTGCACGACGCCAACGCCGGTGAGCGCGATGCTGTACATGCCCGCGGGCAATTGTGTAAAGCCGTACGCGCCGGTTGCATCCGGCAAAATCGTTTTCGTGATCGTGTTCGACGACAAGGTGATCTGCGTGCTTGCCGGCGCGTTCGTGATTTTGCCGGTGATCGAACTGTTTGCCGATGGATTGTTGCCCTTGATCGTTTTGCGCCAGGTCAATTCATAGCACACATGGCGACGTAGTGGCAAGCCCATGCCGTTCACGCGGTCACTCGGCAAGCCATCCACGCAACCAATGTACGGTCCGTGCTCGCCGCGATCTGGCGCAAAGCTCGAATCGCCGGTCATGTTGAAATCGGTGATGCC
>CAZPIR010000164.1:0-7971 GCA_964586085.1 uncultured Anaerolineaceae bacterium
CCCGTTCTCAAGCGAGAACGGGTTTCAAGTTAAAGACGATCAAATTACCAGCGACAGTTGGGAATCCGCAACCATTGACCGGCATAAATCCAGTTGAGGTTGTAGATACCGTTTGCGCGCGCGAGTGTCCAAGCATCTACGCCATAGCGCCACGCGATGCTTTGCATCGTGTCACCCCAGCGGACGACGTACGAGCAACCATATGGTTGCGGCCTGGGTTGCGGATGTGGTTGCGGGCACGCGCCGGGCCACGGGCACGGATTCGGCGCAGGATGCGGCGCATAACCAGAGATCACCAGCAACTGCCCGACGTAAATCAAGTTCGGGTTCCAGATGCCGTTCGCTTTGGCGATGGACCATGCGCTCACGCCATACCGCCACGCGATGCCGTCCAGTGTATCGCCCGGACGAACCACATAGTACGACGGACCAGCCGCGCCGGCGGGATTGGGTGTCGCCGCGGTGAGCACGAGCAGTACTGCGACTGCAACTACGGACAAGAGCATTAGCTTACGCATCGTTCCTCCTTTTCTCTGAACTTGGGGAATGTTCCCTTTATTTTTTGACACGACGAGAGTCGTTGTCATCCCAGCATCAGTTAGCGTTTCACAAAAGTCAAAGTGCCGACCGCACCGAGTTGACCGGTCATTGTGCGACTAGCATTGTCCACGGTGCCGGCAAAATTTCCGGCTCCTGGTCGTTGAAGCACAATGTTGATCGCACCCGTGTTGACATTGATCGTACCCGTCACATCCACAATGTCGGGCGTGGTGGTGCCGCGCGCTTCGATGTAACGTCCGGCAATTCCACAATCGGGACCGGGGCAACCCAGGGCTTCTTGCAATTCCAGCGTGTAATTGCCGGCGACCCAGGTGCCGGTGATTTGACGACGCACAGGAGCAGGGGCGACGGTCGGGTATGGCGGTACCGGGATGGGACCAGGCATCGGCGAACAATTGGGGATGCGCAAAACTTGACCGGCGTAAATCCAGTTGAGGTTGTAGATTCCATTCGCGCGTGCGATTACCCAGGCATCGGTGTGGTATCGCGCGGCAATGGCAGACATCGAATCACCATAACGCACGATGTACGAGCAACCGTACGGTTGTGGTTGAGGTCGAGGTTGGGGACACGCCCCAGGCCAGGGACACGGATTCGGGGCGGGGGATGGATAAGACCCAGGAATCACAATGAGTTGTCCGCTGTAAATCAGGTTCGGGTTCCAGATTCCATTCGCGCGCGCAATTGTCCAAGAACTGATGCCATAGCGCCAGGCAATCGCGTCGAGCGTGTCGCCGGGACGCACAACATAGTACGCCGGACCGGCGGCTTGGGTGGGTGTGGCGGTTGCAAAAGTGAGCAGGGTCACTGCCATTGCAACGGCGACGAGCAACAATGCTTTACGCATCTTCATTCCTCCTTTGGAGAATAATTGGCTTCCACTGTGAAGCATCGTAAGGTCGAGTTTTTACTCTTATATAACCGCCTTCATTATAAACGAATTTCCTTTTCACATCAATAGCCCACGTGTTTTGTCTTGACACCGAACACCTGTTCTGGTATAATAGTACCACCAAACTATTTCCAAAATCTTTAAATCTGCAGCGTTCCTCTTTTTGGCAAAATGGGCTTGCGTTTTGACAACACTTGTTGTAAACTATGCCCCAAATTCGCGGACGAGGGCGCTCGAAAAAAAAGGAGCCCGAAATGGCAGACAGCGGTAAAACCAAATCACTCGAAACCACGCTCGCGACCCTCAAGAAACGTTTTGGCGAAGGCGCGGTGATGAAACTGGGCGAGGCAACCAGTCTCAAAATAGATGCAATCCCGACCGGTTCGATTTCACTTGACCTTGCGCTAGGTATTGGTGGTGTGCCGCGCGGCCGTGTCATCGAGATTTACGGTCCCGAAGCGTCCGGCAAGACGACCATCTGCCAGCACATTATTGCCGAAGCCCAAAAACTGGGCGGTGTAGCGGCATTCATTGATGTCGAACACGCGCTTGATCCGCAGTACGCCGCGAAATGCGGTGTGAACATTGACGAACTGCTCATCTCACAGCCGGACACCGGCGAACAAGCGCTTGAAATTTGCGAAGCGTTGGTTCGCTCCGGGGCAGTGGATATCATCGTCATTGATTCGGTCGCCGCGCTTGTGCCGCGTGCTGAAATCGAAGGCGAGATGGGCGATTCGCACATGGGCTTGCAAGCACGCTTGATGAGCCAGGCGCTCCGCAAATTGTCCGGCGCGATCAAAAAATCGAACACGGCTGTCATTTTTACAAATCAGCTGCGCCAAAAAATTGGCGTGATGTTTGGCAATCCCGAAACGACGACCGGCGGCAATGCCCTCAAGTTTTATGCGTCGGTACGTCTCGATGTGCGCCCGATTGATCCAATCAAGAGCGGCGAAGATGTGATTGGTAATCGCACTCGTGTGCGCGTCAAGAAAAACAAAGTTGCGCCGCCATTCCGCAAAGCCGAGTTTGATATTATGCACGGTGTCGGCATTTCGCGTGAAGGCGATTTGCTCGACCTCGGCGTGGAAATGAGTTTGATCGAAAAGCGCGGCGCGTTCTATTCGTTTGAAGGACAACGCATGGGGCAGGGTCGCGAGAACGCGCGCGAATTTCTCCGCCAAAATTCCGAAGTGTTAAATAAACTTGATGGGCTGATTCGTACCAAAGCCGGTTTGAGTGGCGGTCTACCGCTCGTACTCCAAGATACGGAACCGGTGGATGAGGACGACGAAGACGAAGAGACCGAGAACGAAAAATAAAATCAATTGACCTGTGATGCGCTCGCCAAGCGGCGGGCGCATCGCCGTAATAGCGTCTACCGCACAAATGTTCTCTCGCGGCGCGCTAGATCACAGCATCAACCTGGATGCGACTGACTTGATTCTGAACACGCACAAATGAATTTTGAAATTGACACGGACACACATAACCGTCGCATGACGGAACATTGGGGTTTGGCGAGCGGCGCTTTTCTCGCCCCGCCGGCTCATTCGTGCATTTCATTTTCACCCGGGCGCCTTGCCAGCGCGCGCATTGCCTAAGCGCGCGCGTTTCACTGGCACGACAACTGAATCATCGGCAAAGTCGCTGACATGGGACATGCGCTGTTTGGCGCGCGTCACTGGATCGCTGTGGTCATTCGACCCGGCGGTTTTTTGTTAGCTAGAGTGCAATTGCTTTATGGGAAAAATTACCGCGCTAGAACCGCAAGTTAAACATTCCAATCGGTTTAATCTGCACGTTGATAATGAGTTTGTACTTGGTCTCTCTGCCATCGTCGCCGCGCGCTTGCGTGTGGGGCAAGAGTTGAGCACGGATGACCTAGCCAAGCTGGCGTTGGAGGAGGCGCGCGAGGAAGCGCACGAAAAGGCGTTGCGTTTTCTCGAACCACGTCCGCGCAGTGTGGCAGAAGTCAAAGAACAATTGCGCAAGAAAAAAATTCCGGCGCAAGTGATTGACGAGACGATTGCGCGCTTGAAAGAGGCGAATCTTTTAGACGATGCGGCCTTCGCGCAATACTGGGTCGAAAATCGCGAAACATTTCGTCCGCGTGGCGGGCGTGCCTTGCGCTTTGAACTGAAACGCAAAGGTGTGCCAGACACGGAAATCACTGAAGCGATTGGTGAGATTGATGAAACTGAAGGCGCGTATCGCGCCGTTGAAACGCGCGCGCAACGCTGGCGTGCTTGTGAACGACGCGAGTTTTTTGAAAAAGTAGTCGCGTTCCTCGTCCGACGCGGATTTACGTATGATATCGCCAAGCAGACGGCGAAACGTCTGTGGGACGAGACACGTTAATTTTGGATTTTGGGTTTGCGATTTACGGTTTCAGGTATACTTGACGAATCTGAAATCGAAAATCGGTAATCTAAAATCTAAAATCTGAAATCTGAAATAAAAGGTGAAACGATGGGTAACTTGGATGTACTATTAGGTGTTGTGATGGCGGCGGTAGTTGCCGCGGCGGCGTTTGCCACCGGTTTGTGGTTCCAGCGCAATATTGCCAACACGCAAATCAAACAACGCCAAGCCGAAGCGGAAAAACAATTTGCCGAAGCGGAGGCGCGCGCCAAAGACCTGATTCTCAAAGCACAGAACGAATCGTTGAAATTGCGCGAGGAAGCCGAAAACGACAACAAGAAAAAACGCGTGGATTTGCAACGCGAAGATGAACGTTTGCGTCATCGCCGCGAAGCGATTGATCGTCGCCAAGAAATGCAAGAATCGCGCGAAAAGAAATTGGATCGCAAGGAAAAAGATCTCGACCGTCAACGTGAATCGCTTTCGCAACATGAAGCCAAACAGCTCGCCGAATTGCAACGCATTTCCGGCTTGACGCTGGAAGATGCCAAGGCCCTCTTGTTGCAACAGGTCGAAAAAGATACGCGTCAGGATGCCGCGCGTTTGATTCGCGAACTCGAACAAACCGCGCGCGAGGAAGGCGAACGTCGTGCGCGCGAAATCATCACGACGGCGATTGAACGCGTTGCCTCCGATCAAGTTGCCGAGACGACGGTGGCTTTGGTTCCGCTTCCGAACGACGAAATGAAAGGACGCATCATCGGTCGCCAGGGGCGCAACATTCGCGCGATTGAAGTGGCAACCGGCGTAGACCTGGTTGTGGATGACACACCCGAAGCCGTGATTCTTTCGTCGCATAACCCGGTGCGCCGCGAAATTGCGCGTGTCGCATTGAACAAGTTGATTAGCGACGGACGCATTCACCCCGGGCGCATTGAAAAAATTGTCGAGAAAGCCGAAGAAGAAGTCAACCAAACCATCCTGGAATCCGGCGAACAAGCCGCGCTCGAAGCCGGGATTACTGGTCTGCATCCGGAAATTATCAAACTGCTCGGTCAGTTGAAATTCCGCACGTCGTATGGACAAAATGTTTTGGCACATGCGGTCGAAACCTCGCACCTCGCGGGCATGATGGCGTCGGAATTAAAAGCCGATGTGATGCTTGCCAAAGCCGGCGCGTTATTGCACGACATTGGTAAAGCGGTGACCCACGAAGTTGGCGGTGCGCACGCGCTCATCGGCGCGGACATTGCGCGCAAGCATGGTGTGCCGGAACGTGTGTGCAACATTATCGCGTCGCATCACGGCGAAGAAGAATCCACTTCGCTCGAAGCGGTTCTCGTGCTAGCGGCAGACGCGATCAGCGGTGCGCGTCCGGGCGCACGCCGCGAATCGCTCGAGCAGTACTTGAAGCGTGTCGAAGCGCTTGAGACGATGGCGAACGCGTTCACCGGCGTGCAACAATCGTTTGCAATCCAAGCCGGGCGCGAGATTCGTATCATTGTCAAGCCGGAAGAAATTGATGACCTGGGCGCGATCAATCTGTGCAAACAAATCGCGCGCAAGGTCGAAGACAATTTGGAATATCCTGGGCAAATCAAGGTGACGGTTGTGCGTGAAACGCGCTCCGTCGAGTACGCCAAGTAAATCGCTACCAAGCGCGCCGGGAAATTCATCGCCCACCCCTTGATGCAAACGGCGCAATTTGTGGTAAAATAGCGCTATGCCGCGGCGTGGCGGCATACAATTGATCCCGACAGGGCGTCTGACATTTATTCCATCTCATCGCGTAAACAACACACATTGCGCTGGCGCGCAACGAGGGACAGTACGGCGTTGCGTGAAAGCGTTCCGACGCATCTTGATCTCGAACATCAAGGCGTCAAAGGAGGGATCCCATGGTAGACATGATCAAGGTCTCTGCCAAGTCACGGTCCACGTCTGTGGCAGGGGCAATTGCCGGCGTCATTCGCGAACATAAACGCGCGGATGTGCAGGCAATCGGAGCTGGCGCGGTCAATCAAGCCATCAAAGCGATTGCGATTGCGCGTGGCTATCTTGAACGCGACGGCTTGGACATTTGGTGCGTGCCGACATTCGTCGAGGTGGACGTGAGCGGCGAAGAACGCACCGCTGTCAAGTTCGTGGTTGAGGTGCGTGGAACCTTTACGCCGGTGCCGCAACCCCCGCCGCCGAGTGCGCCACCTTCTCCCTCGATCTAACCTTGTAGAGACGCCCCGCAAAGGCGTCTCTACACTTTAATTTTTCTGATACAGAGGTTCCAGTTTGCGGATAGATTTGCACACTCACTCCAACGCGTCGGATGGTGAACTGACACCTGAAGCGTTAGTTCAATTAGCGCGCGAGCGTGAGCTGAACATCATCGCGCTCACCGATCATGACACCGTTGCCGGTTTGGACGCGGCAATTGGCGCCGGCAAAAAACTCGGCGTCGAAGTGATTCCCGGCGTCGAACTTTCAGCCGATGTCGAAAAAGCCGAGGTGCATGTGCTCGGCTATTTTATGGATTGGCACAATGCGCGCTTTCTGGCGATGCTCGAAAAATTTCGCGATGCGCGTTTTGGGCGCGCCGAAAAAATGGTCAAGAAGCTCACCGCGGCAGGCGCGCCAATTTCGTTCGCGCGCGTCAAGGAAATTGCCGGCGATGCGTCGCTGGGACGACCGCATGTTGCGCAAGTGTTGCTCGAAGCCGGGCACGTCGCCACCATCGCCGAAGCGTTCGACAAGTACATCGGGCGCAATGGTCCGGCGTACGTTGAGCGTTTCAAGCTCGAGCCGGAAGATGCGGTCGCGTTGATTCTGGAAGCGGGCGGGGTGCCGGTGCTCGCGCACCCGCGCGAGGTGACGTATTATGTGCAACCGCTCGTCAAAGCCGGCTTGATCGGCTTGGAAGTGTATTACGGAATGTACGATGATCCAACATGCGCCGAGTTGGCGCGCATGGCGCGGCAGTACGGTCTCATCGCCACCGGCGGCAGTGACTTTCATGGCTTGAACAAAATGGGGCACATGAACACGCTCGGTCAAGTAGATGTGCCGTCGAATGTGGTTGAGAAACTCAAAGCCCGCGCGGCGAGTTGGCAATAATTGAATTGTTTGGCGCGCCAATAAAAAAGCGATTCTCGAAATGGAGAATCGCTTTTTTTATTACATCACGTTAAAGGTTTCGTAAACCGTAACCTGTCCGCCGACTTTGAGGTTCGGACACCCTTTGGCGATTTCGGTCGCCGCCGCCAGGGAGTCGGCTTTGATGATGGAATACCCGGTTGCGAGCGTGCCGACCGGCCCATCACTCACTTTGCCGTTGCTGGCAATGCTTTTGGCGGCAGGTGTAAACGGGTTGCCGCCGTCTACGACCGATGCGCCGATTTGGTTGAACCAGTTGGTCCAGTCTTGCAACACGGCTTGTTGCTCCGCTGGTGAGGCAGGCATGTCGCCGCCACCGGTATAAAGAAGTAAAAAGTTTGCCATATGTGTCCCCCTGAGTTTAGAGTTACTTGAAATTCAAGTTGCCCTAATTTACCGGAGAAACATCTGAATTAGTACAAATGTGCGTATCGGTTGTGTTAATCTTTTGTGTGAACTGGATGCCGAGTTTATTGTGCGGCGATGCGGGTTTTCATTGCGCGGATAAAATCTTCCCAGACCGGGTAATCACTGGCGTGCCAAATCTGTGCGCGAAATTCTTCCATCTGGGTTTCCGTCCAGCCGAGATGCTTGATGGCGAACAAGCCATAGAATGCGGTGGCGCGGTAGTTGGCGGCACAGTGAAGCAAGGTCTTGCGCGCGAGTAAGGTCAACATCGCTTGCTCGAACTTTTCGAAATCGCTGATGAGCGGTTCGCCCCACTTGACCGGGATGTGATAGTAGGTCATGCCCAGTTCGCGCACTAGCCCGGCTTCGTCCGGCAATGAATCGGGTTTGCCCAGCGTGGCGAGATTGATGACGGTGGTGAATCCTTCTTGCGCGGCGGCGCGCAGTTGCGCCTCGGTGGGTTGTCCGGCGGTGACTAGCAAATCGTTGACCAAACAATAATTGTAGATTTCCGATGTGCTCATGTTTTCCTCCAACTTGATTTGGGACGTGAGTATAAAGTACATCGCGGACAGCGTCAATCGGGTGGTGCCGGA
>CAZPIR010000165.1:0-7963 GCA_964586085.1 uncultured Anaerolineaceae bacterium
GGTTGAACAAATACCCGGTCAAGATGATTGCCAAGCCAACCACGCCAACAAAAATCGCGATGAGTTGTGGCTTGAGCACGCGCCGCAAGATGATCGTTTCCGGCAAGCTCAAGCCAATGACCGCCATCATGAACGCGAGCGCGGTGCCGAGCGACGCGCCCTTTTCAATCAGGGCTGACACAATCGGAATCATCCCCGCCGCGTTCGAGTACAATGGCACGCCAATCACCACGGCGACCGGCACCGACCACCACGCCGACTTGCCCATCACTTCGGCGAGTGCATCGGTTGGCACGTAACCATGAATGCCCGCGCCAACCGCGATGCCAATCACCACGTAGAGCCACACTTTTTTGACAATGTCGCGCACCGCATCCCACGCGCGCGCGAATCGTTCATCCCAGGTCAACGCGAGCGAATCGTCCTGCGCCGCGCCGACTTGCATCTGCCACACAAAATCTTCGACGTAGCGTTCGAGATGTAACTGTCCGATGATGACGCCGGCAATGATCGCAATCGTCAAGCCCGACACAACGTATAATGTGGCGACTTGCCAACCGAACAAGCCCAACAGTAAAACGATGGCAACTTCGTTGATGACCGGCGCGGCGATGAGAAATGAAAACGTCACGCCGAGCGGAATGCCGGATTCGACAAAGCCAATGAACAAAGGCACCGCACTGCACGAGCAAAACGGCGTAACAATGCCGAGCGATGCCGCGAGCACATTGCCGATGCCCTCGCGTTTGCCGCCGAGCAAACGGCGCGTGCGCTCTGCGCTAAAAAAAGTACGAATCAACGTAATGATAAAAATCATCGCGCTGAGCAAGAGCAAAATTTTGGGGACATCGTACAAAAAGAACGCCACCGAATCACCCAGCGGTGAGCCGCGCGTCAAACGCAACACGTCGAACGCGAGAAACTCGGTTGCAGGTTGCAAAAGCGTGTACGCAATGTACCATACAATGGCAATGCCCAAAACCTTAACCCAGCTCGTCACAGGGGCAAGCCGGATAGAGTACGAACGATTACTCACTTGCTCGCCGCCGTAATCATCGCCGCGATTTGCGAGAGCGCCGGCACGCGTCCGGTCGAGACGACTTGTTCATTGATGACAATCGCCGGGGTACTCATTACACCGTACCGCATAATTGTTTGCATGTCCGTCACCATTTCGACGTTCGCCGGCACACCCAGTTGCGTCACGGCTTGCTTGGTCAATTCCTCAACCTTGTGGCAATTCGCGCATCCCGAACCTAGAACTTTGATCGTTAACATTTGTTCCTCCTGATTTTGGCTAAAACAAAACGCGAGATGATGGTTCATCCCGCGTTCATCACGGTTATCTGCGTTTGGCAAGCAGCGGTTTCACCGCGCGGCGCGGACCACACGCCGGTTGGCGTGGCTGAATCCGGCGCACGTCGAGAAACGCGGTCAGTTGCTCGCGCAGTTGCTTGACCGTCGCTTGATTGACCGCGTAGTAAATCCAACGCGCGTCAGTCGCATCGCGTTCGGCGTTGACCAGCCCCGCGTCGCGCAACACTTTGAGGTGATGCGAAATCAAATTCATCGGCAGGTCGAGATGATTGCCGATCTCGCAGTTGCATTGCACACCCTGCATCAGCAAATCAAAAATCGCGAGCCGCGATGGATCGCCCAACACTTTGACCAGTCCGCCCAATTCCGCCGATACTTTTTTTATCATGCGTGTCCGTGTAGAATATAGTTCAATCTTGGTTGAATTATATGCCGAGTCCTGACAACTGTCAAATTTTCGCGCGCAATTTGTTTGACGAAAAAAATTCCGTGTGGTAAGGTGAGGCGGCAGAAAAATCAGCGGAGATGACGACGACCATGAATCAAGTTTGGCTGGTGAATATCGAAAAGATGCCGTACGCCGAGGCGCTGGCATTGCAACATCGCCTCGTTGCCGCGCGCAAACGCGGTGAACTCAACGACACCTTGCTCCTGCTCGAACATCCGCCGGTACTGACGCTGGGACGCAATGCACGGGACGAGCACATCCTGGCGTCGCGCGAAGCGTTGCGCGAAATGGGCGTGGAGGTGTTTCGCGTCGAGCGCGGCGGCGATGTGACCTACCACGGACCCGGGCAACTGGTCGGCTATCCGATTCTCAATCTGAAAAATTTCCGGCAGGATGTGGGTTGGTACGTGCGTTCGCTTGAAGAGTTGATGATGCGCGCGCTCGGTGATTTCGGAATTGCGAGCCGGCGCATCGAAAAACTCGTGGGCGTATGGGTGGCACAGGACTCTGCAATTTCGCCGGATGCCAAGATCGCGCAGATTGGCGCGCGCATCGAAGAGTGGGTGACGTATCACGGTTTCGCGTTGAACGTCAATCCGAATCTCGCACACTTTGATTTGATTGTGCCCTGCGGCATCTCGGACAAGGCAGTGACGACGATGACGCGTGTGCTCAATCGCGTGGTCGAATCGCGCGTGGTGCGCGAACGCATCGCCGCTCAATTTGCCAACGTGTTCGAGAGCGAACTGGTCGAAATTTCGTACGCAGAATTGCAAACACACTTGGATAAGTGATGCTTGTCGCTGTGCAAGCGTTGTGCTACAATATCGTCAATCCGTTGAGATAAACTGCCAAATGCCTATTTGGTGTCCAATCTTCTTTCGGATATAATCGAGTTGGTGAGTATGCGCACGCGCAAGATGATGATTGCTTTACAAAAATTTCACCTTACGCGAAACGAATCTTTACCTGGTCTTTACGCCAGTACGTGACTCTAGTTCGGCACTAGATGATACTTGGCTCGACATTTATTTTCGCAGTGAACCATCCACAAGGAGGTCGTATGGCGACCCGATCGTCGAAAATGACCGGTGTCACCTCCCCGCGTCGCTTTTCGATTCGCACGTGGCGACGGTTACAAGAAGTTTCGCTGGGCTATCTCTTGCTCGCCCCCGCGTTAACCATCCTCATTGTTTTTGAGATCTTTCCCATCTTTTACGGTCTGTACATCAGCGCTTGCGATTGGCGTTTGAGTTGCGTAAGTTTCATCGGCATTGATAACTATACGCGCGCATTCGACGATTCGGCGGTCTGGCAATCGTTCCTCGTCACCGCAACCTACTCGCTGATCTCAGTGCCGGTGCAACTCGGTTTGGGATTGTGGCTCGCGTACCTGCTGTTCCAAAAAATTCGCGGGCAACAATTTTTCCGCGTCTTGTTCTTTACGCCCTACATCACTTCGACAGTTGCCTCTGCCGCCGTGTGGAGTTTCCTTTACAATCAGGACAAGGGCTTGATCAATGCGATTCTCACGCGACTCGGTTTCCCGGCCCTGCGCTGGCTGAGCGAACGCACCGGCATTTTCCAGATGGTCGCCAGTAATTTCAATGTGGACTTGCCAGCGTGGGCGGACGGTCCCAGTTTGGCGATGATCGCGTTGATTATTTATACGACCTGGGTTTTTGTCGGGTATGACATTGCGATTTTTCTTGTTTTTTTTGGCAACATTCCAACCGAATTGTACGACGCCGCCAAAGTGGACGGCGCGAGCGGCTGGACCTTGTTTCGCAATGTGACCTTTCCACTTCTTTCCCCCACCACGTTCTTCCTCCTGATTCTCACCGTCATCGGCACGTTCAAAGCGTTCAATCACATCTGGGTCATGACCCAGGGCGGTCCGGTTGATGCGACGACGACCACAAGCATTTACATCTTCAAGCAACTGTTCCAGTTCAATCGGTACGGTTACAGCGCGGCATTGTCGTTTATCTTGTTCGCCGTAATCCTGGCGTTGACTGTGATCCAAAACCGGTTTGCCGGTCGTCGCGTCGTGTACGATTAAACAGAGGCAATCCTATGACACCCAAAAATAACGCTCGCATCTCCTGGACACGTGTCGCGATTTATGCGGTCTTGATTCTAGGCGCGCTCGTGTCAGTCATCCCGTTCATCTACATGATCATGACCGCCTTCAAAACGTACGGGAGCGCGACGACGAACGTCGTGTGGCCCTGGGCGCCCTTTGGCGACGAGCCGTTGCAGTGGAACAATTTCACCGAAGCGATTGAGACAAGTGGCAAAGACTCGCAGTGGCAAATGTATCTATTCGTCCGCTATTTCGTGAACAGCGTGATTATGAGCGGCATCATCGTCATCGGCGCCACGTTCACCTCCATCCTCGCGGCGTACGCGTTAACGCACATTAATGTGCCGGGACGTAATTTCATCTTTTTGATCATCCTGGCAACGATCATGGTGCCAAACGATTTGACGCTCGTGCCCAAGGTCGTGATGATGTTCAACCTGAAATGGTACAACACCTATCTCGCGCTCACCGTGCCGTTTCTCGCCAGCGTGTTTGGCATCTTTCTCATTCGCCAATTTTTTATGCAGATTCCCAAAGACCTGTTCGACGCCGCGCGCATTGATGGGTCGGGACATTTGCGTTATCTCTTTACCATTGTCGTGCCGTTGAGCAAGCCCGCCATTGTCACGACCGGACTACTCAACTTTATTTGGGCGTGGGATAATTTTAAATGGCCCCTGCTCGTCACGCGCGACAGCAACATGCGTGTGCTCGCCGTGGGTTTGCAACAATTCTTGCTCGGCGAAGGCGGCACCAAAGTCCAATTGATGATGGCATTTGCGGCAATGGTCGTCGTACCCATCGTGGTCTTTTATTTCTTTACGCAAAAATATTTTACGGAAGGGGTGATTACAACCGGGATCAAAGGTTAGCAATCCGGAAATTAGAATTTCGCGATTAGAAGTTGGATCGTTTGGGACGCCAATCCAAAATCCACAATCTAAAATCCAACTTCCAACTTTCAACTCCAGGAGGAGAAAGAAAATGCGTACGTTAAAGTTCGTTTCATTGATCGCCTTGGTGATTCTGGCGCTCGTCGCGGTGAGTTGCGCCTCGCCGACGCCTGAACCAACCAAGCCCCCGGCTCCGACAGCCGTCCCGGCAACCAAAGCCCCGGCGGCTGAACCAA
This sequence comes from uncultured Anaerolineaceae bacterium, assembly GCA_964586085.1. Classification (GTDB taxonomy): domain Bacteria; phylum Chloroflexota; class Anaerolineae; order UBA4142; family UBA4142; genus JACRBM01. Next base: position 4,981 of record CAZPIR010000165.1, read on the forward strand.
CCAAAGCGCCAATGGCAGAGCCGACTAAAGCGCCGGCGGCAACCGCTGTGCCCGCGACTGCCGCGCCCAAGCCCACCGAAGCACCCAAGCCCGTGACGATCACCAATCCGCAAACCTCGCCCGAAATGGTGGATGCGATTGATTTGACCGGCAAAAAAGTGACGGTCACGTACTGGCACCAACGCCCGCAAGCGCAACAAGATTTGCTCCAAGCGATGCTTGACGAATTCAACAAGACGAATCCGTACGGCATCACCGCCAAAGCCGAAATTGCCGGCGCGGCGTATCCCGATGTCTACACCAAAGTGAGCGCGGCGATTCAAGCCGGTCAACCACCGGAAATGTCCGTCGCGTACCAAAACCAAGCCGCGTTCTATCGCGCGTCGAACGCCGTCGTCAACATTGATCCATTCCTCAAATCCAAAAAATACGGCTTGAGCGAAGCGGATGCCAAGGATTACGTCCAAGCGTTCCTGGACACCGATCAGAATCCGCAATTCAAAAACGAACGCCTCGGTTTCCCGACCCAACGTTCCGCCGAAGTCATGTACGTGAACATGGACTGGCTCAAGAAATTGGGCTATGACAAAGTTCCGACCGATTGGAAGACCTGGGAAGAAGCCGCGTGCAAGGCCAGCGATCCCGCGACCAAGAAATACGGCTGGGCATTCCGCCATGACGCCTCGAACTTTGCCTCGCAAGTGTTCGCGCGCGGCGGTCGTGTGCTCGCCGAAGATGGTCAATCGTACGCGTTCAACAGCCAAGCCGGCGTGGACACGCTCGCGATGATTCAGCGCATGTTCAAGAACAAGTGCGCGGTTGAAATTCCGGTCGCCGAACGCAATGGTGAACAAACTCGTTTCGGCAACGGCGAAGTGCTCTTTGTCTTCGCGTCGTCCTCCGGCATGTCGTTCTACCAGGACGCCGTGACCAAGGGCGGCAAATTCGCGTGGGACATTTCGCTCTTGCCGCAAAGCGGCGCGAAACCCGCGTTGAACCTCTACGGCGCGAGCGCCTCGATTTACAAGACCACGCCGGAAAAAGAACTCGCGGCATGGCTTGTCATCAAGTTCTTGGGCGAAAAAGCGCAAACGACCAAATGGGCTGTCGCAACCGGTTATCTCCCCGTTCGCACGAGCGCGAAAGCGGACGTGGTTACTGCGTTGAAAGCGAATCCTGCGTGGGGTCCCGTCGCCGAATCGTACGCCAAGATCTTCGACTGGGTCCAGTACTCGATGATCGAATCGCCGGTCGCCGGCTATGATCCCGTGCGCGACAACATTGACAAAAAGGTCATGACCGTCGTCCTCACCGATTTCACCGTTGATCCCAAGAAATTGCTCGACGATGCGGTGAAAGAAGCGAATCTGATTTTGAAAGAGAACGCGCCCAAGTAATGTGCGTTAACCTTGCACAGGTTTACAAACCTGCGCAAGGTCAAGTGCCAACTTGACAAACTTGAGCACGCAAAGCAAAATGGACTCTGGCGGCGCACGTGTCGCCAGAGTCCATTCCACTTTAGCGACAAGGAGACATCGGTGTCCAATTCCGCAACATCGGTTCCGCTCAAACCGGCGTCAACTGCCAAAACGTTCACCGAGCGTCGGCGGGTTGATTGGATCGGTTACGTTTATCTTTTTCCTGCCATCCTCATCCTCACCGTCTTTCACATTTTGCCAGTGGGCTACGCCTTGTGGATCAGCACGCAAGGCGGACGCATCCGCGCGTTCCGTTTCATTGGTCTGGATAATTACATTAGCACACTCGAAGCGCCGGAATTTTGGGGCGCGTTGGGCAACACCATTTGGTACGTGCTAGGAACCGTGCCGATCAACATTGGGCTTGGTTTATTCATTGCGTATTTATTATTCCAAAAAATTCGGGGACGCGGGGTGTACCGCGTGATTTATTTTTTGCCGCACGTCATTTCATCCGTCGCTTCGGCAATTGTGTGGGCGTGGGTGTTCAACCCGACCGGCGGCATTGCCAATCGCTTGTTCGAATTCATCGGCTTGCCGCAACAGAAATGGTTGCTTGAATCGGACGGCGTGTTTAAATTGATTGGCATGTCTATGGGCATGCAACTGCCCAGTTGGGCGAATGGTCCCAGTCTCGCGTTCGTCTCGGTGATGATCTTTGCCGTGTGGCAAGCCCTGGGTTTCAACGTGATTATTTTTCTCGCCGGTCTCACGAACATTAATCCCGAATTGTACGAAGCGGGACGCATTGATGGCGCGAACGGTTGGCAATTATTCCGTCACATCACCGTGCCCCTGCTCACACCGACCATCTTTTCATCCTGGTCATTTCAATCATCGGTTCGTTCCAGGCATTTAATCACATTTACACGATGAACATTGCCGCGTCCCAGCCGCTCGGTGGACCGCTCGGCACGACGCGCACGGTTAGCATTTACATGTTCGACCAACTCTACAGTCAAAATCGCGCGGGCTACGCCACGTCCATCGCCGTCGTCTTGTCGCTCATCATTTTTGCCTTGACACTAGTCCAATTCCGCTTTTTCGAGCGCGGCGGGGAAGAGAGGGCTTCATGAACCGCGACCGTTTGCGTCACCTGATTACCGACCTGGTAATTCATCTCATCCTGGCTTCCGGCGCATTGTTCATGTTGTTCCCGTTTTTGTGGATGATCCTGGGTTCACTCCAGTCTTTCAGCGAAACAACCCGCGGCGAATTTTTGCCGAGCACGCCACTCTGGTCGAACTATGGCGATGTGATTCGCACGATGAACGGAAGCAAGCCCTGCGTGTTCGACCCGGCAAATCCACTTGCCATTCTCGAACGCGAGCGCGGCTGTATCGTCGTGCGCTATTTCGCCAACACATTACTGATTGGCTTTGGGACGGTGTTCGGCGTGTTGACAACCGGCGTGCTCGCCGGTTACGCATTCGCGCGTTTATATTTTCCGGGACGCGAATTGTTGTTCAAGTTACTCCTCGCGACGATGATGATTCCCGGCGAGT
>CAZPIR010000166.1:0-7947 GCA_964586085.1 uncultured Anaerolineaceae bacterium
GGGTCCACGGGATGCCGGCAAAGCGCGCGTGGACGAGTACCGCGCGTTCACCAAACACGGCGAGATACGCTGGGTGCGCCATTATGCGCGACCGATTTGGGATGCCGTTCAACAACGCGTGGTGCAAATTTACGGCGGCGCGCAAGACATTACCGAACGCAAACGCGCCGAAACCATTTTGCAAGATAGCGAAGCGCGCTATCGTATGATTGCCGAACAAACCGGTCAGTTGATTTACGATTACACCATCTCCTCCGGCAAAATCGAATGGCAAGGGCTGATTCAAAAGCTCACCGGCTATACGCCAAAAGAATTTGCCGAGTTGGGTATGCCGGGCTGGGAAGAACACATTCACCCGGAAGACCGCGCACCCGCCGTCGCACAACTAGAGCAAGCGATGCAGCACAATACGCCCTACAATGCCATTTATCGCTTTAGAAAAAAAGACGGCACTTTTCTCGATGTGGAAGATAATGGTATTTTCTTGAATGATGCCGACGGCAAAGGTTATCGAATGCTCGGCACGATGAAAGACATTAGCGAACGCAAACGCGCGGAACAAGCACTCGCCAACGAACGCGCCTTGCTTCGCACCGTTATTCACAACTTGCCCGACCTCATCTATGTCAAAGACCGCGCCAGCCGGTACGTGCTCAACAATCCGACGCACCTGCAATCACTTGGCGAGACCGAATCCAAGAACGTGCTGGGCAAATCGGCGTTCGATTATTATCCGGAACATCAAGCGGCGCGTTTCTATGCCGACGAACAAACCGTGATGAACACCGGCGAACCAATGATCGAAATCGAAGAAACCGTGCTCGACCGGCGCACCGAGTCGGTACGCTGGCATCTGACGAGCAAGGTGCCGCTACGCAATGTGCACGACCAAATTATCGGCATGGTCGGCATTAGCCGCGACATCACCGACCGCAAACACGTACAAGACGAACTCGCGCGCGACAAGGTCTTGTTTGAGCAATTGTTCGAAAACGCGCCGGTCGGCATTGTCATGCTCGACGAACTCGACCGGGTCAAACGCATCAACTCGGCATTCGAGCGCATCTTTCAATTTTCGCTCAACGAGATTGTGGGCAAACCCATCAACGATTTGATCGTGCCGCCCAGCCACACCATTCAAGCCGCGCGCATGTCGCGTAAAATTTTGCGTGGCGAAACGATACACGAAGAAAGCATGCGCCAACGCCACGATGGCACGCGCGTGCCAGTCGAAGTGTACGGCATCCCGGTCGTGCTCAAAAACAAAACGATTGGACTGTATGCCATGTATGTGGACATTACCGAGCGCAAGCGCGTGGAAGAACAATTGCAATTCGCCAGCACGCACGATGCGCTCACCGGCATTTTCAATCGCGCCTACTTTGAAACTCAGTTGGAACATTTGCAAAACAATTCCAAGTATCCGGTCAGCATCGTGATGGTAGACGTGGATCGGCTCAAGCAAACGAACGACACGCTGGGACACGCGGCAGGCGATCAACTGCTCCGCCACGCCGCCATAGTTCTGCAATCGGCGTTTCGCAGTGACGACATTGTGGCACGCATCGGCGGCGACGAGTTTGCCGTACTCTTGCCCAACACCGATCAATCTTTTACTGCGGATGCGATTGCGCGCGTCGTCCGCGTGCTTGCCGCGCACAATGCCAACACGCCCAACCTACCACTCAGTTTTTCGCTGGGCGCGGCAACGGCATGCGAACAAACTACGTTGGGGCAAGCCATGATTGACGCCGACGCCGCGATGTACCAACAAAAAATTTCTAAACATTTATCCTAAGTACTCTGCTCGTGCTCGATGGGAAAAAATCCACAATGAGCAACTCGAAAAATCCGCCGGGCGACTCGACTCGCCGGCAAACGCAATTCTACAAAGTGCTGACCCACGCGGCGGAAACTCTGCAACGAGTGGACACCGCCGACCGTGTGTTCGATGTGATCGGCGAGCAGATTGTCGCGCTCGGCTTGCATGGCGCGCTCGTTCTGCTCGATGCGTCCGGCGAGAACCTGGTCTTGCGCGCCCTCGCGCAACCCGGGCGCACCCTGCGCATCATCGAACGCATCGCCGCAAAACTTGGCACTCACGCACTTGGCTTTACTTTTCCGGTTACGCAGGTCAAGGTTTTTCACCAAATCATCCAAACCGGTCACGCTCACTGGGCATCGCGCAGTTGGCGCAACATCAGCGCGCTGATTCCACCGATCGTCCTGCCGCTGGCGCAATCCATCGCCAAAACATATGCCGACCAACCGGGCATTTATGCGCCGGTCATTATCCAAGGTCGCCCGCAAGGCATCCTGCTTGTCAGCGGCAAACATCTCATCAAATCCAACCTGGATTGGATTCAGGCGTTCGCCAATCACATCGCCGTCGCGCTCGAAAACACGCGCCTCTATTCGTCGCTTCGTTCGAGCGAAGAACATTTCCGCGCGTTCATCGAGCATGGCTCCGACTTGTTCTTTTTGCTCGACCAAACCGGCATCATCCAGTATGCCAGTCCTTCTGCGGGTCGTTTGCTCGGTTATGCCAGCGAGCAGGTCGTCGGCAAAAGCGTGTTCGATTTCATCCACCCCGATGATTGGGCGCACACGCGGAGCGCGTTTGCGCATCGTTTGGTCAATCCAGGTCCCGCGGACTCGACCTTGATTGCGCGCGTACGTCACGCGGATGGCACGTGGCGCATCCTCGAAGTGATGGGCAACAATCTGTTCGACAATTCCACGCTCAACGGCATGTTGCTCACGGGACGCGATGTGACCGACCGTACGCTCGCCGAACAATCCTCGCGCACGTACGAAGCGCAACTGCGCGCCGCGTTCGACAATCTGCCGCTCGATTTTTGGGCGTGCGACCGCGAGGGTCGCTATGTCGCGCAAAATGCCAGCTCGCTCAAAAACTGGGGCGACATGCGCGGCAAGCTTCCCCACGAACTGGGTCTACCGCCCGACATTGCCGGGCAATGGCAAGCCAACGATCAACGCGCTCTCGCCGGTCAAGTGCTTACCAACGAGGTTGAGTACATCCGCGACGGCGCACCGCGCACATTTCTCGAGATCATTTCGCCCATTCGCCAGGACGACGAAATTCAAGGCATCCTGGGTGTCAACATGGACATTACCGCGCGCAAGCAAACGGAAAATGATTTGCGCGCGCGCGAGCGTCACCTTGCCTTGCTCAACGAGATTACGCGTGCCGCCATCGAGACGCCCGATATTCAAACGATGACGCAAACACTTGCCGACCGGTTGGGTGAACTGCTCGGTGCGGATGAGTGTTACATCACCGGCTGGGACGCAAATCGGCAACGCACGTATGGCATTGCCGCGTCGGGACATTTGCGTGATCGCTATGCAACCCAGTCCATTGACAACAACGAACGCACCATGACTGCCTCGGTGCTCGAAGCAGAGCACGCACTCGTCGCCGATGATGTGCTCAACTCACCGCACATCGCGCCCCACATCGCCGCGCAATTTTCCGCGCGCTCACTTTTAGGGTTGCCCTTGATTGCCGCCGGCAAAAAACTGGGCGCGGCATTGATCGGTTTTGCCCAGCCCCATCATTTTACCGAGGATGAAATTTCACGCGGCGAACAAGCCGCCCGCCAAATTGCGCTCGCGATTGCGCAAGCCCAACTGCTCGCCGAAACGCAGGCACGCGCCGCCGAACTGGAAACCATTCGCCAGGCGACCATCTCGCTCACCTCGTCGCTCGATCTCAAATCCGTCCTGGCTTTTATCCTGGACGGTGTGTTGCGGCTTGCCCAAGACGCCAACGATACACACATCTTTTTGTTTGCGAACGATAAATTGTCCTTTGGCGCGGCACGCTTTGCCAATGATTTGCGCGAAACACCCTGGGCGGAACCACGCCAGGATGGCATCACGTACACCGTCGCGCGGCAGGGACAACCCATCATCATTCCCAACACCAAGACACATCCGCTCTACGCCGGCACCTCCGCCGATTGGGGCGGCTCGATCATCAGTCTGCCCCTGAAAATCAGCGAGCGCGTCGTCGGTGTGATGAACGTGGCGTACTGGCAACCGCGCAATTTCGACGAGACGTTTGTGCGTTCGCTTCAACTGCTCGGCGACCAAGCCGCGCTCGCGATTGAGAACGCGCGTTTGTACGAAGCCGAACGCGCACGCGCGACAGAATTGGAAGTGTTGCGGCAAACCACCATCAAGCTCACCTCGTCACGCGATTTGCCCAGCGTCTTCGACTCACTCTTGGAAGGCGTGTTCCACTTGATCGGCGACCTCAAAGATTCAAACATCTTTTTGTATCGTGACGGAGTGCTCACCTTTGGCGCGGCGCGCGAACCGCAAGGTCCACGGTACGTGCCCTATGCCCAACCGCGTCAAAATGGTTTGACGTACACGGTCGCGCGCAGTGGACAAGTGTACGTTGTGCCGGATATGACCCAGGATCCGGTTTTTGCGGATGCGCCGTACGAATGGCGCGGCGCGATGATCAGCGTGCCGCTCAAAATCGGCGACCAAGTGGTTGGCGTGTTGAACCTCGCCTTTACCGATCCGCGCACTTTTAACGCAAGCGAATTGCAAACGATTCGCCTGCTCGGCGACCAAGCCGCGCTCGCCATTGAGAACGCGCGGCTCTTTCAAGCCGAACGCGCCGCGCGCGATCAATCGGAAACGTTGCGCCAAGCCGCCCAAGCCGTCAGCACCAGTCTCAACTTGCCGCATCTACTCCACACCATCATGGAACAACTCAAACACGTGATTCCCAACGATACCGCATCCGTGTTGCTGTTTGATGAAAACGGCGAACCAGAATTGACCGCCGGCATTGGCTATGCCGACGAGTTCACAACCACCCGCGCCACCAAAAATCTACTCAAAGACAGTCGCATCCTGTCGCAAATGGCGACAAATCATCGCGCGGTCAATTTGCCGGACGTGCGCCAAAACGCCGATTGGATTTGGGTGGTTGGTGCCGAGCAAGTGATTGCGTGGCTCGCCGTGCCGATTTTGGCACAAGACCGCTTGATCGGTGTGTTGATGATGGACCGCAACACACCCAACGCTTTTAGCGCGGCGGAAGAACAACTGACGCAAACCTTTGCCCAACATCTCGCCGTGCCGTTGGAAAACGCGCACTTGTTCGAGCAGACGCAACAACGCGCGCGCGAATTTGGCGCATTGCACGAAACCGCGCAGGAACTGGGCGCGCAAACCGAAATATCTTCTCTGCTCAACACGATCATTCGGCGTGTCACGCAAACCATCAACACTCAGGATGGCGTGATTTATTTGTACGACGCGGCGACAAACGAACTCGTCACTGCCGCCAATTGTGGTTTGCAATTCCCGCTCAGGACGCGCTGGCAAGTCAGCGAAGGCGCGTCTGGCGTCGTCGTGCGAATGCGCCAACCCATCCTCATTGACGATTATCGCACCTGGGAACATCGTCGCCGGAGTTACGACCAATCCAACCTGACCGCCGTTGCCCAAGTCCCCATCATTTACAGCGGCGAGTTGATCGGCATCCTGGGTGTCGCCGAAATTGCGCCATCCACACGCAAATTTACCGATGACGACATTCGTTTATTGTCACTCTTTGCAAGTCAAGCCGCCAGCGCGGTGCACAATGCGCGTCTGCTCACCGAAACGAAACAGCGCGCCGAACAACTCGCCGCGCTCACCGAAATCACGCGCGACCTGGGTGTGCACTATGCCGCGCCCGCGCTTTTGCAAACGATCCTTGAACGCGCGGTCACGCTACTCGGCACATCGAGCGCGTCCATGCATCTGTACGATCCTGTCCGCAACGACCTGGAATTTACCTTATGCACTACGCCCAACCTCAACCTTGGCTCGCGCCGCCAGATGAACGAAGGCTGGGTTGGGCGAGTTGCCGTGACACGCCAACCCATTATCGTCAATGATTACGCCACCCAGACCGACCGGTTACCGCACTTTGATCACCTTAAAATATCTGCCCTGATGCTCGTGCCCATCGTGTATGGCGGCGAATTGATTGGCGTGCTCACCGCCTACGACAATCAACCCAGCACGCGCCGCTTTACGCAAACCGACCTGGACTTGCTGTCACTCTTTGCCGGTCACGCCGCCTCCGCCATTCACAACGCGCACCTGCTCGCCGAAACCAAGCAACGCGCCGAACAACTCGAATGGCTCTACAACGCCGGTCTCGCGTTGAATCGTGTCCTCGACCCCGGCGCGCAACTGCACGCGCTCCTCGACAGCGCGATGAAAGCGCTTCGCGCCGAACGCGCGCGCTTTGGACGCTGGGACCCCATCAACCAACAAGACTGTTTCGAGTTGGGCATTGGTTATCCGGCAGACCTGCAAGAAAAATTGCGCGGCATGCGACATGCCTCGGATGAAACGCGCAGTCTGTCCGGCTGGGTGTTGCATCATCATCAACCGTTGAACCTGCCCGATGTCAACGCCGATCCGCGTTATCAACCGATTGACTCTGCCATCCGTTCCGGGTTGTGGGTGCCCATCGAGCACGAGGGCGAACCGCGCGGCACACTCGCCGTGTTGAGCACGCGCCCCAATGCGTTCAATGAGCAAGACGAAAAATTATTGACGCTCTTTGCCAACCAGGTTTCGGTGGCGATGGAAAACGCGCGCCTCTTTCGGCAAACGCGCCAACGGCTTGCCGAACTCGAAGCGGTCAATCGCATCTCGACCGCGCTCCGCACCACGCCCACCATCGAAAACATGGTGCCGCTGTTTTTGCGCGAAGCCACCGAGGCGCTGGAAGCCGTCCACACAAGTTTGTGGTTGTACGATCCAGCACGTGATGTGCTGTTTCAATCTGGCTTGCATGGCGACAATCCACCGGCAGAACATGTCGTCAAACCCGGTGAAGGCGTGGTGGGGCATGTCTTTACGTCCGGCAAAATTTATCGTTCCCAGGATTTTCGCACCGATCCGCGCACACTGGATTGGACGCGCGAGTATTTGGTGCCGGGACGCAATGGCGCGTGCGTGCCGGTGTGCGCCGGCTTGCAACCCATCGGCGTGATGTTTGCGACGGTGGACACGCCCAACCAATTCAGCGACGATCAAGCGCAACTGCTGGTCACACTCGCCGAAATTGTCGGCAACGCGATTCATCGCATGAGGTTGTACGAACAGACCACGCGCCGCGCGAACGAACTTGCCATCGTCAACAAACTGGGTCATACCCTCGGCGAAACCCGCGACCTGCCTGCAATTTATCAACGCACCGCCGCCGCCGCCGAACTGGTCTTGCCCGGCATCACCACCGTACTCGTCTCGTTGTACGATGCCGCCACCGAGCAAGTGACTTGTGTGTACGGCACACAACGCGGCACGCCGATTGACGTGAACCTTTTGCCCGTCATCCCGCTCGAATCGCCAGACCACGACGCACAGAGCCAAGCCATCATCGAGCATCACCCGCTCATCGTGAACGGACCGTCCTCCGGTTTGCGACGCACTTCGTTCGTGCTGGACGAAACCATCAATCCGCCCGAATCGGTGATTCACGTGCCTTTGCTCGCACGCGACAGCGTGGTTGGCATCATCCAGGTGCACAGCGATACGCCCAATCACTTTACTACTGCCGACGCCGAACTGCTCGAACTGATCGCGCACCCGGCGACGAGCGCGATTGAAAACGCGCGCCTGTTTGCCGATTTGCAACACGCGTACGATGAAACGATTGAAGGTTGGGCGCGCGCACTCGACCTGCGCGACCGCGAGACCGAAGGACACACGCGCCGCGTGGTAGATCGGACTCTTGCACTCGCGCGCGCCATGGGCATGCCCGAAGAAATGATGCCCCATTTACGTCGTGGCGCGTTACTGCACGACATTGGCAAGGTGGGCATTCCCGATGCCATTCTGCTCAAGCCCGGTCCGCTCACCGCCAACGAATGGGAAACGATGCGAATGCACCCGGCG
>CAZPIR010000167.1:0-7934 GCA_964586085.1 uncultured Anaerolineaceae bacterium
TCCACGCTGTGCCTTTGGGTAGATTGACCGCATCAAAAAATGCCCACACCTTTTTGGTGTCGGCTTGAAAAAAATCAATCGGGCGATGAACGTTCACCGGCTTGTCGTCTTGATTGCCCTCGGCAAAACGAATGGTGGAAAATCCCGACGTGTTCGAAGCGCGTTTGAAAAGCACGAACGAATTTTTTTGAACAACTTGGTTGTCTGCCATCAAGCGGAGTTCGTACTCGCCGGCGTCCAAGCCGTTGGCTTGCCACACGCGCGTCCATGCAAAACCAGGTTCGATTTCCCAGCCCTTTATCGCCCAATCCGCGTGCGGCATGCCGTTGACCAGCCACTCGCCATGCCATCGCGCGCCGGGGAAATCGCGCGCGACCTGGATCACGGCGTAAACCTGGGTCGTGCCTTCGGGAAATTGCGCGAGCGTTTCGGTGGCTTGGACTTGGGGCGAACGTCCGGAAATGCCGGGCGCAAAGGTGATTGCGTTAAAGGGGTTGATGTGTTCAGCCGTCGGCGTGGGCATTGGCACACTCGTCGCGGCGACGACGTGTGAGTTGGTCCAAGGCAGGGTTGGTGTGGGCGCAATTGTTGGGAGTGGGGTGGGGCTTGCCGGCGCGCACGCCGCGAGTAGGCAGGCAAGCCAGATGTACGCCCAAAATTTATTCGACGACAAACGTGCCCACCTGTGCCAGACGGTCGGCGATGTAAATGCGTAATTCGTACGTGCCCGATTTGAGACGGTCTTCATCCGAAATGTTCAGCCACCAATCTTTTTCGTTCGCATCGGCTTCCCAGTTTTTGGAACCGCCGACACTCGTCAGCTTGTCGCCGTCGCGGTACCATTCCCATTTCCAGGGTGTGCCCTTGGGTAAATTGTTCACATCGAAAAACGCCCACACTTTGGTGACGCCGGTTTTGAAACGATCAATCGGACGATGTGCATTGACCGGCTTGTCGGCTTGATTGTCTTCGGCAAAACGAATTGTCGTGACGAAGGAAGCGTTCGGTTGCCGCGCCTCGACGACGAAACTCGATTTTTGCACGACTTGATTGCCGACGAGCACGCGAATCTCCCATTCGCCGGTTTCCAATCCTTTCGATTCCCACACGTTCGCCCAGGTGGCGCCGGGCAAAGTCAACGTCCATCCGGCAGAACCCAGGTTGGGACGCACCTGCCCATTGACCGCCCACTCGTAGCGCCACTGCGCGCCCTCGACTGCTTGCAAGACCGGAATCACGGCGTACACATTTGCCACGCCTTCGGGATAACGCGCGCGCGTGCCGACTGCTTGCCAGGTTGGCTCTTTGCCGGTCACACCCGGCGCAAACGTGATTGTGCCGAAGGCTTTTGCGACGGACGCGGGCGTCGCTGTGATGACGATGATGGTTGGGGTGGTTGCCGGGGTACGACTGATGACCTGAGGCACGAGGATATTCAAAAAACCGAAAAAGCCGGTGACGATTGCCGCGCCTACAACGCCGAGGCAACCAATCGCCGCCGCAACGATTTCGATGGATGGACTTTTTTTCGCGCTACTCATCTCTTGTTCTCCGGGGCGAAAAAAATAATGGGCACGCGCTTTGCCGAGTCGTTTACGCAAACAAACGGTCAATCGCCTCGGCAAGTTGCGCGAGGTTTTCGACATGATGCACCGCATCGCACAACGGCGCGTACGCGGGCATGTCGCTGTCGCCGGTACCCCAGACATGCGGATGTTCTGGGTTGAACCAAATCAATCGGCGCGCGCGCTTTTTGATTTCGGTCAAGGCATCGAGGCGCGGATTGAGATAATTGTTGCGCCCATCGCCCAGCACAATCACGGTCGTGCGATGGTCTACGGTGTTCAGGTACTCTTGGCAAAAATGGGCGAGCGAATATCCTAGGTTGGTGTTGTAATGACCGGGCGGATTGTCGCGGAGCACGCGTTCGACCGCCGTTTCAGGTCGGTGTTGTGCAAATTCGGCGCTGACATCCACCAGGTCGTCAATGAAAATGAAACTACGCGTGCTACTGATTTGGTCATGCAAATCGTACACCAGCTTTAGCAAAAACTCGACAGCGGGACGCACCGAGGTGGACACATCGCAAATCAAAATCAATCGGGGCTTGAGGTGACGCCGTTTGTGTTTCAGTTCGAGTGGCACCCCGGCGTGTCGCAGACTGGCGCGAATCGTGCGTTTGGCGTCGAGCGTACCGCGTTTGCCCTGGCGTTGTCGCAATGCCGCGCGCGAACGTAATCGTGCGGCGAGCCGGCGAACCTGGTTGCGTAAATCGTTCATCTCGCGCTCGCTTAACGAGCCAAACGATTTTTGCATCAAGTCCGGTCCGCGAAAAGGTTGGCGTTCGCGCGGATTTTGCGCCGTGTTCTGCGCGATCTGCGCCGCGACGTACTGATTGAATTGTTCTTCGAGCCGTTCAAGATTTTCCATCGCCATTTGCCCGATGCGTTGCAGAGTCTCGCGGCTCATGCCCATCGCTTCGAGTTTTTCGATCAACTGTTGCATTAAATCGTTAAACTCGGCATCCATCCCGAGTTGGCGCAACATGCGACGCGTGAGATATTCTTGTTGATAAGGATGACGCGCGAGCGGCACGCCGGCTTGATTGCCCAAGCGTTCCATCTCTTCGCGCGTCGGGTCTTGCCCTTCGAGCAGGTGCCGCATCAATTGTTGCAAGCGTTTGTCATCGCCGAGCAAATCGCGCAACGTGTCTTTGAGCTGTTGCATTTCATCCGCCGACATCTCTTTGCGCGGGTCGAGCATCGGCGGACCACCGCTCCCAAAATAGAGCGGGAACAAGCGCTCGAATGCCGGCGCGTCCGAGGCGTCCTTGACGAGCGTGGTGCGGAGCGCGGAACGAAACAAGTCGCGCTCCTGGATGCCGAGCTGTTCTATGGCGCGAAACGCGTCCGCGCTTTCCGCGATGCTCACGCGCACACCCGCCGCGCGCAAGCCCGCGATAAATTCGACAATTCGCTGATCCATCACATCTCCATTTCAGATTTCAAATTGAAACCTGTAATTTCCGCCGGGATACTATCATTGCGACGCCGGTTTTGTCAACAGGGTTTTGGAGAACGCGGATCGGATTTGCGCCAAGGTTGTGCTACGTTCATTGCCAATTGGCATAGCGCGGATGATGGGTGGCGAGCGGCAACTCGGTTGCTTGACCGGTGCGCACGGAATGATAGGTCGCGGTCACCAATTCGAGCGCGGCACGCGCATCCTGGAGTGTGACCGGGAGCGGCGTGTGGTTGACGAGCGCTTGATGAAATCGCAAAAATTGTCCGGCATATCCTTCGGGCAACAAAGTAATGTGTGCGAGTGTGTCTTGAATTTGTTCCTGGATCGTCGGCGAATCGCCGGTGAACGTCCAAGGGTCAGTGGTGTTCGAGTACGGAAGCGTGTGGCTTTCGGCGGTCAGGTTGCTGAAACAAAAACGATGCCGGCTGATTTCGTGTGCCGAGCCGGTTGTGACCGCGAGTGAGGCGAGTGAGCCGTCGCGCATTGCCACGCTTGCCGTGAGGCAGTCCTCGGTTTCGATTGGATTGACGAGCGTCGTCGCGCGCGCAAACACGCTCTGGACTGGACCCAGGATGTAGGTGAGCGCATCGTGCGCGTGAATGGCGAGCGTGACGAGTGGTCCGCCAAGTTCGGTTTGCCATTTGCCGCGCCAGGGCACGGCATAGTACGCCGCGCGGCGTCGCCACGCTGTTTCAATCGTGGTGAGATAGGCGCGTCCCGCCATGCCTTGCTCGACCAGGTATTTTAGTTTTTGCAAACCATGTCCAAAGCGATATTGAAAAATTGGCATAACGTGTTTGCCGGCTCGCGTTTGCGCGGCAATCAACTCGTCCACTTGTTTGAGAGAGCCACCCACCGGTTTCTCACAAATCACATGTTTGTGCGCGTCGAGGGCTTGAAGCGTCTGCTCGTAATGCAAAAATGAGGGCGTGCACAAATCAATCACGTCAATGTCGTCCATGCGGCAGACCTGGGCAAGGTCGTTTGCCACGCGCGGCACGTCGAGTTGCGTGGCAAGCTCGCGTGCGCGTGGTTCGTCCAGGTCGCACACCACGGCGACCTGGAATTGTTCCGGCAAACTGGCGTACGCCAGAATGTGCGCTCTGCCGATGCCAGTGCCCACAACGGCAATTCGTAACGGATGGGTCATGTTCCTGATCTCCTGGTTTTTGATTTAGCGACGCGTTCCATGTGTTTGCGGCGATTATACTCGAAATCGTAAAGAACGGTGCGATTTGCGCCGCGCGTCGAGTGTGCTACAATCACACGCGAGACACATGGGCGGTCATCGCCGGAAAAAGGATAACCATGATGCGCAAATTTCGCTGGCATGATTATTTGACGGTCAACGCGTACTGGCTGGGCATCGCGATGATTTCGCAAACGATGGCACCGTTGGTGCTCCCGCTTCTCGTCGAGCGATTTGTGGGTGAAGCGCAAAAAGGCACGTACTATGGCACGCTTCGTTTGTGGGGCTTGATGGTTGCGCTTCTTGCGCAAGCCTTCTGGGGTATGCTCTCAGATGCGAGCACTTCGCGTTGGGGCAAACGTCGCCCGTTCATTCTCGGCGGCGCGTTGATGAATCTCGTGTTCATTGTAGCGATTGGCTTTTCGGCGGACATGGCTGGGTTTGCGGGTTATGTATTTCTCTTTGCGATGTACCTGCTTCTCCAGGTTTCCGCGAACGCCGCGCACGGTGCGACCCAGGGTCTCATTCCCGACCTGGTGCCGGAAAATCAGCGTGGCAAATTTTCGGCGGTCAAGGCGATTCTCGAAGTGCCGCTCCCGGTGATTATCGTTTCATTCACGGTTGGGCGATTGATTCAAGCCGGCAACATGTGGGGCGCGTTGTTGGTGGCGATGGGGGTGGTTGTGTTGACGGCTTTGCTGACCATGCTGGTGCGTGAGCAAACGCCGGAAAAAAATTCCTCGTCGTTCGGGCAAGCATGGAGCGCATTCACACGACTCGTGTTGATGACCGCTCTCTTCACCGCGATTATCCTGGGTCTAGGCGAAGGCGTGCGCATCGCGAGTACGTTCACGAGTGGAATGGACGCGCCGAGTTTGTTTGTCGCGATGGGCATGGCCGGTTTGCTGGCGATGGGCATTGCCATCGCGCTCGGTGTGTGGGTGAGTATTCGCATCGGCGCGAGTGATGCAACGCAAACTCCATCGTTCACGTGGTGGGTGGTCAATCGGCTTGCGTTTCTCGTCGGCGCGGTCAACCTGTCGTCGTTCGCCGTGTTCTTTTTGCAAGCGCGTCTCGGACTTGTGCGCGAGCAAGCCGCCGGTCCAGCGGCGAACATGCTCTTGTTTGTCGGCGTGTTCATTTTGATTTTCGCCTCGCTTGCCGGCTGGCTCTCGGATCGCATCGGACACAAGCGGGTGGTTGCTTTGGCTGGGTTGGTTGCGGCACTCGGTACGCTGATTGCAGTTATCGCACCTGACCTCACCATCATCTACGTTGGCAGTTGTATCATCGGTGCGGCGATTGGCATGTTTTACACTGCGAACTGGGCGCTCGGCACACAGCTCGTGCCCCAAGATCAAGCCGCGCGTTATCTGGGAATTTCAAATCTTGCCGGTGCCGGTGCCGGCGCAGTTGGTTCGTACATCGGTGGACCGATTGCAGACTTGTTCACCGCGCGATTTCCCGGCTCACCTGGACTGGGTTACGTTTTGCTTTTTGCAATGTACGGCGTGTTGTTCTTGCTTTCAACGCTAGCGCTGGCAAAGGTGCAATCTCAAGCCAAGTGATATGAATTCTGAATTTGCAATAGAGTTGATAACAAAGAACCAGGGATTACCAATTGGTAATCCCTGGTTCTTTGTTATTCGATTGGGAGATTACCCCACCAACGTATCTTGACCGATACGCGGCAAGGCATACACCGGGCGCCAACCCGGGCTGAGTGGCTCACGGAGATATGGTTCCATCTCTTCCTTGGTGCGCAGAGTCACCTCTTCCGTCGGCGGAGTCGTCCCCGCCGGGAACGCGTTGATGATGTCGTCGTTCACCATCGTCAGGTAGCGCAAGATCGCCGCGAGTGGACGCAACGCTTTCTTGGCATCGCCGCGTGTCGCTTTGCCCACCACACCTTCGGGTGTCGCCGCAATCTCAATCGGAAAATGTCCTTCGCCTTCCGACCACCGATGCGGGCGACCAAACGGGTCCACCGATTTATCAAAGTGTCCCTCGGGCAGATACCCGCGCGACTCGGTGTCCACCGCGTGTTTCATGTCCACCATATTCGGGAACAAGTACAGCGACAGTGATGTTTCCGATTCGTCGGCGTGCACAAAGTTCGTGTCCCAGCCGCCACCGCGTTCTTTCGTGCGGAACATTTCACGCACGCCGCGATGCCAATCCAACACCTGGAAAATACCAGGAAGCTGGAAGCGTTTCTGGAATTCCTGGATCGCCGATTCGAGCACCCAGAGTTGTCCGTGATTGTTGATGATGACCTGCTTGCGGAAGCCGGCGTTCCACAAACCGAGCATCACGTCAATCATCAATTCGCGCACGACCGTCTCGCGCACGATGACGGTGCCCGGCATGCCAAGGTGATGATACGGATGCGCGCCATAGTTCAGTGGCGGCAAGGCGAGGTTGACGTGACCCTCGCGATTCTTTTCGGTAAAGCGGCGCACGCCTTCGCAGATCATCGAGACGAACAAGGTGTCATCGGCAGTCGGCAAGTGATTGCCGTGCAATTCGGAGCAACCGACTGGGATGAACACGACATCGTTCTTGCGGCGATTCTCGATGACTTTCCAGTACGGCGAGGTTTGGATGTACGCGTCGGGTTTGCCCCACTCGACGCCGGGAGATGGGAAACCGTACTCGGCGAGAACGGCTTCGAGTTGTTGCTCGTTCATATCCCAGATTTCTTTTTTCATGCGCCCGACGGGATTATCTTCAAACCACAGATCGGGTTGATCGGTGGGGAGCAATCCTTTGGGCGCGGGGGTGACACTAGACATTTCATTCTCCTTTATTTTCGATTTTCGATTTGATCCAATCGCAAATCAAAAATTAAAAATTATAAACACGTTTTCGATTTCCTAAACGCTTCTTTCGCCACACCCAGCGGTGGACGTTTCCAATATTCCGGGCGGAAAATTTCGACGGAGGCGACGCCACGATAGCCGATACTCCGGATCGCGCGCACAATTTCCTTCAACGGAATCACGCCATCGCCGGGGAACAGGCGATTCGCATCTTCGATGTACTCGCGCGGCATTTTCTCGACGTCGTTGATGTGAAACACCGCAAGTTTTTTCGCGTCAATCGGCATGATAGATTCAATCGTCGAGCCGCCGGCGAAAAAGTGGCAAGTGTCAATCACCATGCCAACGGTTGGCAGATTCAACGTCGAAACAATTTCCCAGGCTTGATCCACGCGTTGCACCGAGCACCACGGAAAGCCGAGGAACTCGAACGCAAGTTTGACGCCAAGCGGCGCAGAAATGTCGTTCATCGCACGCAGAATGGCGATCGTTTCATCGCGAATTTCTTCCCAGGTTGCGCCGGGCGGGGTGGGACCAGGGACGGCAATAATCCATGGGCACTTTAATACCTTGCACCACTCGCTGATTTCACGCGTACGCGCCAACACTTTTTGCCGCATCGCCGCATCGCGTGAATTGATTTGCTCGATGGAATTGATCGCGTGCGTTTTCAGCTTTGCCGCGTCAATCAACTTGTGCGCGTCCTGAATTGTGTGCGTTTGCAAGTACTTGTCCAGCTTGGTCGCCGTGATTTCGAGCACGTCATACCCTGCCGCGCCCGCGATTTTCACGTCCGTCTCAAACGGACTCGTCATCGTCGTCGCGCCATTGAATCCGAGTTTCATCATGCCTCCATTTTTATCACAAAATCATTTTTTATGCAAACGTGTGCATAAATT
>CAZPIR010000168.1:0-7888 GCA_964586085.1 uncultured Anaerolineaceae bacterium
ACTTGGTCGCCCCGAACTTTTTATTGACCTGGGAACGGCTTGGCGTTCGTCGGTTCGGTTACTTTGATCGCCGCGTTGTTGAAATCCCACATGTGCCCGTTCATTTTGAGCGAACCTTTTTCGTTCACGTCTTTGGCATTATGCGCTTGAAAATCGAATGTGAATTTGTGGACATAGCCATCCGCGCAGAGCCACGTCAGCATTTCGCCCTTGTCCACCACCGAGAAATCATCTTTATCTTTGGCGGACCCCATCAAGCCGACGAGCGCGGAATTCTGCATCGATTTATAGTCGTACGAGTACACATCGCACTGTTGCCCATCCACCGATTCACTGCGGACTTTTTTGATTTCGCCGGCTTTGGCGCCGCTTGTAAAATCGTTGAAATAATCCGGCTTGGCGAACGAATCGGTACTGCCGGAGAGCGAGCCATCTTTTTGCTGATACCATTGTTTCGGATCCATGCCCATCAAGGACATGCCGCGAATGTACGACTTGCCATCGGCTTGCATCACTTCGAGTGCGCCGGCGCCACCGAGCATTGCAAACATGCCGCCCTTGATTTCAAACTGGGTGTTTTTGCCGTCCACGACACCTTTCATATCCATGAGCGCCATTTCTTCAAACTTGCCGTTCGTCGTCGAGCCAACAATAAAGCTCGACTCGATGCGGTACTTGTTTGCCGTCTTGGCTTTGGCAACGGCTTCGGCGAATGGATTGCCAACTGCCGCGCCGCCGCCGCCAATGGTTGGCTGTGCGCTCACAGTGGGCTTGGCAACGGGCGCAACGCCGGTCGCCGGGGGCAAGCCACCGGTACGCGTGGGCACACCAACCGGCGGGCGCACGGGTGTGGCAGTGGCTTGCACGAGCATCCCGCGCACCGGTTCGGGCAGAACGCCGCCGAGCACGCTGACGATTGGTTTTTGCAAATCGGGCATTTGCGTGATTGCGACGGCACTGCCGACGCAACACAAGCACAGAAAAACAAGACACCCGGCGGCGACACCCAGGTACATCCGCGAATTCGATTTGGGTTTTGCCGGGGCGATACGTTCTGCCGCCGGCAAATCTTCCGGCGGGGGCGCACTGTTAATGGGTTGACTACTCATTGACTCCTCCTTAAAAAAATAATTGATGCTGACTCGTATCACGCGACGACCCAGGCTTACGGGGTGGGCATGCGCAACTGGAACGGCTCGGCGCCGGTCGGCGCGGCAATTTTGATTGCGCTGTTTTCAAAATCTTGGAGACGCAACGTCAATTGCGCCGAACCTTTTTCGGTGGCGCGTTTCGAATTGTGCGCTTCGACCAGGATGCTCAACTGGTGCAAGATGCCGTCGTCGCACACCCACAACTTGACCTCGCTTGAATCGAGCACGCCGAACGGGCTTGTCTCCAACCCGCCGCCGAGTAAATTGCCAATCCCGGTCTCGTTGAAATTTTTTGGCGTTGCGCGCCAGACCTGACAGTTCAATCCATCAAGTTGTTCGCGTGTGGTGCTGGCATAGATCGCCGCGCCGGCTTGTTGCGTAAAATCGTCGAGCACATCGTCCGGTGTAAAGGGCGGACGCGCGGCATCGGCAAGGTCGGGTGTGACGATGTACCACTTGGTTGTGGTGGGCAGACCCAGACTGCGCGCGCCTTTGACAAAATACTTGCCTTGCTGGGTCGTCAACTCGATTTGTTCATTGCCAAGTTGGTACGCGTAATGTGAATCGCTCCCGGCGATTTCCCCTTTGAGGTTCAACGCAAACGGCGTGTTGCCGGATTTGACATTCGCCGTCAAGCTCACGCGAAAAATTTTCGCAGTTTGAGTTTTGCGGAGCGCATTGCCAACGGCGCTCGGCGTGGGCGGCACGAGTGAAGGTGTGGTGGCGCTCGTCGGCAAACGCACGGGTGTGACGATGACGGTTGCGAGCGCGGTGTTCAACGCGGCGGGTGTGCTTGCGGGCGAGGTGCGCGCCGGTGTCGCGAGAATCGTGGGCGGCACGGGCGCAATCGTCGGCGCGCTCGTTGGAAACGCTTGGATCGCAACGGTGGGCGAAGGTTCGGGTGTGGGTGTCGCCGCTTCACTGCACGCGACGAGCAGGCACGCGGCGCAAATCACGAGAGGCAAGAATTTTTTCATGTGTCTAGTTTACCTCTAAAAATTGTTTTTGGCAACGCAGAATTTTACCTCTCGTCGAAACAAACTTGGCAACGGTTCAAAACCTTTGCAGGGTTGTCCGAATAGTTTTTGACCCACCATTAAGATTGTGCTAGAATCGCCCACGTGAACGATTTGGGAATTGTGATTGTCAACTATAACACACGCGACCGTCTGCGCGATTGCTTGAAATCGCTCGCCGAAAATCGCGGCATTACCTTTGCGACGCACGTCGTGGACAATTGCTCAACCGACGGGAGCGCGGAAATGGTGCGCGCCGAATTTCCGGGCGTGCATCTCATCGCGAGCGACCAGAACGGCGGGTACTCGTACGCGAACAACCTGGGTTTGCGCGCGATTTTCGCGGGCACGCCAGTACCGCCGTACATGCTCCTGCTCAATCCCGATACGGTCGTGCCGCCGGATGCGCTCGCGCAGATGATCGCCTTCATGCAAAACAATCCGGACATTGGCATCGCCGGTCCCAAGCTCGTCATGGCAAGCGGCAAGCTCGACCTCGCGTGTCGGCGCAGTTTTCCTTCGCCCGAACTTTCGATTTATCATGTGCTCGGTCTCACTAAACTTTTTCCCAAGAGCAAATTGTTTGGTCGTTACAACCTCACGTATCTCGACGAAGACCAACTCACCGAAGTGGATTCCGTTGTCGGCGCGTTTATGCTGATGCGGACGACGGCATTGCAACAGGTTGGCTTGCTCGACGAAATTTATTTCATGTACGGCGAAGACCTGGATTTAGCTTTGCGGATTAAACGCCAGGGCTGGAAAGTTGTTTACAATCCGGCGGTGACGGTCTTGCACATCAAGCGCGAATCGTCCAAGCAATCGGTGCGCGCGCAGTACGAATTTTGGCGCGCGGGTTATTTGTTTTACGCAAAACATTATCGCGCGAACACGTCGTTCCCGATGCACGCGATTATCATGTTCGGACTTGCGGTCAAGGGCGGGCGCGCGCTTGTGCGCGAAATGAGGCAACCTCTGCCGTCCTCGCCGAACCGTGCGGAGATTTTGGCGTGAGGCGACACGCGCAACTTTTTTTCACCGTGACCTTGTTGGCGATGGACGCGGCAATGACGTGTCTCGCGTTCTTTCTCGCGTACGTGTTGCGCCCGCGCGAAATGACGCCGAATGCCGTTGTGCCGCCGTTTGCGAATTACGTTGGGATGATGTTGCTCAGCGTCCTCGCGCTCAACCTCGTTTTCTTTTTCTACAAACTCTATCACTTGCAACGCGGGATCACGCGGCTCGACGAACTCTATGCGGTCTTTTCGGCAGTTTCGATTAGCGTGATTGTCGGCACAGCGATGACCGCGTTTGTGTATCGCAACGACATTGATTATCCCCGGATGATGATCGTTTATTTCTGGGCGTTCTCCTTGCTCTTGATTAGTCTGGGTCGCCTCGCGCATCACACCTTGCGCTCGACGCTGTACTCGCGTGGCTGGAGCGAATCGCGCGTGTTGATTGTCGGCGCTGGCGAAGCCGGGCAAATCATCCTCGAGAAAATTCGCGTGTCGCCGCAACTCGGTTATCGTCCGGTCGGTTTTCTCGACGACGAACGGGTGGGGCAAGCCGTGCTGGGTTTGTCGGTCATTGGCAAGGTTGAAGAACTGGGCGCGATGGTCGAACAACACCGCGTGGACGAAGTGATTGTTGCTTTGCCGGAAGCGAGCCACCAGGAATTGCTCTCGGTGATTTCGCGGTGCGAAGACGGTCGTGTGAGCATCAAGGTTTTTCCGGATGTGTTTCAGTTGATGGCGTCCGAAGTGAACATTGGCGACCTGAACGGTCTGCCTCTGCTCACGATGCGCGACGTGGCGATGCGCGGCTGGCGCTTGACGATCAAACGCATCATGGACATTGTGATCAGCGCAATCGTCCTGGTTTTTATTTCGCCGTTAATGTTCGCGATTGCCTTGTTGGTCAAACTCGATTCGCGTGGGCCGGCGATGTACTGGCAGGAACGGATGGGGCTTGATGCAAAACCGTTCCCGTGTTTGAAATTTCGTTCGATGCGTGTGGATGCCGAACAATCCACCGGTCCCGTGTGGGCAAAGCAAGACGACCCGCGTCGCACGCGGCTCGGCGGATTTTTGCGCAAGTACTCGCTCGATGAACTGCCACAATTTATCAACGTCTTTTTGGGACAAATGAGCTTGGTTGGTCCGCGACCGGAACGCCCGGTGTTTGTGGATCAATTTCGCCAGATGGTGCCGCGTTACATGGAACGTCATCGCGAAAAAGCCGGCATTACCGGCTGGGCGCAGGTCAACGGTCTGCGCGGCGACACTTCGATCTGGGAACGCACCAAGTACGACCTGTATTACATCGAGCATTGGTCGTTGTGGCTCGATTTCAAAATCATGATCGTGACCCTAATCCAAATTCTGCGCGACCCAAACGCATACTAGGATTGCCGACCTTCGAGTTGAATGAACACTCGAAGGTTTTGTTTTAGGTCGCGTGTCAGCGGCGTGACGCCCAGACACCTTGATGCGCGGAGGCGACCGAATTAATGTCGAGTATATTCATTGCATATATGCTTGTTTTGCGCAGTTTGTAATTGACAAGTAGTACTAGGCGCATTAAAATATCGTCAAAACTCGGTGACAGTGCGACTCCCCCTCAAGTCTGCCTGTCCGATGTGCCAGTGCCACGCGTTGCACGTCCGGCAGATTTTTAGGTCGCATCCGTTCACCTCAATTTCCAAAGGAGGAACAATGGCGGTAGGTGGTTTTGCAAACAAGATTGCGCACATTGACTTGACCGCAGGCAAGGTTGAGTTCAAACCCATTCCCGAAGAATGGGCGATCAAGTATGTTGGCGGACGTGGTTTGGGCGTCAAGTATGTTTTTGAAAACGGTCCCAAGGTGGATCCGCTTTCCCCCGAAAATATGCTGTGCTTTATGAATGGTCCCCTCACCGGCACCGAGACCAACCTCAGCGGTCGTTTGGCTGTCGTGACAAAATCGCCCCTCACCGGCACCGTGACGGATAGTCATCACGGCGGTTGGTCGGCGGCGCGCATTCGCTGGTCGGGCTTGGATGGTTTGGTGTTCAAGGGCAAAGCCAGCAAACCAACGTACGTCTACATTCACGAAGGTAAAGTCGAATTGCTCGATGCCTCGGCGGTCTGGGGACGCGATGTTCACGCGACCGTCAAGTATTTCCGCGATTTGTACGGCGAAAAAGATTTGTCGGTCATCACCATCGGCACAGCTGGCGAGAACCTCGTCAAGTTTGCGTCGTGGGTGAACGAGAATGATCGCGCGAGCGGACGCGGCGGCACGGGTTGCGTCGGCGGAAGCAAGAATTTGAAGGCGATCGTCATCAAGCAGGAAAAGAACATTCCGCGCGCGATGAACCAGGAAGCATTCAAAGAAGCGCACAAAAAAGCGCTCGCCGAATTGATGGACGAACGTGTCGTGACCTCGCCGCGCAAGGGCGGTCTTTCGGTTTATGGCACGAACGTGTTGATGAACCTCTTGAACCCGGTCGGCGGTATGCCGACTCGCAACGGGCAGACGACCTATTTTGAAGGTCACGAAAAACTGAGCGGCGAGTACGTCAAGCAAAACATTTTGGTTGACGACCCGACCTGCCATGCCTGCCCGGTCGCATGCAAGAAAATGGTCGAAGTGAAAGAGGGTCCGTACAAGGGTGTGCGCATGGAAAGCGTCGAGTACGAATCGGCGTGGGCATTCGGCGCGATGTGCGGCAACGACGATGTGAATGCTGTCGCCAAGATGATTGACCAGTGCAACGACTATGGCATGGACACGATCGAGATGGGCGATGCCATCGCAATGTACATGGAAGCGATTGAAAAAGGATACATCAAGGGTTCGCTCAAATGGGGCGATTTCCAAGGTATGGTGGCGATGGTTGAACAAACCGCCAAGCGCCAAGGCGATGGCAACTTACTCGCCGAAGGTACGGAAGCGGCGGCGAAGAAACTGGGTCACCTCGAACTTTCGATGACGTGCAAGGGTCAAGGCATCCCGGCGTACGATCCGCGCGGCTTGAAGGGTATGGGCATTGCGTATGCCACGAGCAATCGCGGCGCGTGCCACCTGCGTGGTTACACACCGGCGGCGGAAATCGTCGGCAACGTGCTCGGTCCGGCGGCAGTAGCTGATCCACTCGCATGGGAAGGCAAAGGCAAGCTCGCGGTGATTTTCCAGAACGTGCACGCGGTCACCGATTGTCTCGATGTCTGCAAGTTCTCGACGTTCTCGGAATCGCTCGACACGTTCGCGGCGCAGTACGAAGCGTACACGGGCGTCAAAGCGGATGCGGGCTATTTGCTCAAAGCCGGCGAACGTGTTTACAATCTTGAACGCCATTACAACAACCTGGCTGGATTCGCGGAAGGCAGTGACAAACTGCCGGAACGTTTCCTCAAGGAAGCGTCCACGATGAAAGGTTCCAAGGGTCACGTGTGCGAACTCGACCAGATGCTCGCCGAGTACTATACCGAGCGCGGTTGGGTGAACGGCGTGGTGCCGGAAAGCAAGTTGAAGGAACTGGGCATCCTGTAATCCAGGATTGCGATTGAACGAACTGGGGCGACTGTGAAAGCAGTCGCCCTTTTTGTGTTCCAAGAAACGTTTGACCGTCCTTGACAAATCTTGTAAAATTGAAAAAGTGAGATTTTTTGTTTCGCAATCTACAATTTGCCATTACACAAGGGAGACATCGTGCTCATCAAGCAAAAAGATTCGCTCGAGTTGGCTATTCAACAATTAGAAACAATTGTTCAGCGTAATGATTTGCCGCGTCATATTTTGAATCGAGTACAGATTGAATTACGCACACTCAAGGCAGGCATGCGCGGTGAAAAAGATGCAGCATATTTTATTGACTTTGATTTTGCCGGACGCAAAAACTGGGCAATCATACACGACTTGAGAATTGAGCATCAAGGTTTTGTTGCGCAAATTGATCATTTGCTAATCTCGCGATTTTTAGAATTCTATGTCCTCGAATCAAAAAGTTTTTGCACGGGTGTCAAGATAACCGAACAAGGCGAATTTCTTGTCGAGTACCATGGTGGCTATGTGGCAATCGAATCTCCGATTGAGCAAAACAGACGACACGGTACTGTGTTGTGGAAGGTTTTGCAATAGTCTAGTTTATTGCCGACACGACTCGGAATGGCACTTCAGCCAAGAATATTTTCCTATGTGCTGTTATCGCCTAAATCGGTTGTCAAACGTCCACCGCATAAGAGTTTCAATACGGATGTGGTGATTAAAGCAGATGTGCTCTTGAAAAATATAGAGTCGGCAGATGACAAGGCGAGCACGCTTGAGGTGGCTGGACAACTAGCGAAAATGGTTTCTTCGGAAACACTTGAGCAGATTGCGCGTAAGTTGGTTGCGCTCCACAAACCGGCGAGTATAAATTACTACGAACGATTTGGGATCAATCCTGATTCTCCGGTAAAGGCAGTTGTTAGTCCACCTAACCAGGCGCAAGAAAAACCAATTGAACAACAACCTGTTTCAGGGTATTATTGTTTCAAATGTAAAAATGCGATTTCGCTACGAGTAGCCAGGTTTTGTTTTGACAATAAAAGCCGTTTTGGTGGCAGAGCATATTGCCTTGATTGCCAAAAATCGTTTTGATAATTTCGGTGATCATAGTTGAATGGGCTATGAATTCTATACTCAAATTCACTGCGTCAGACCTCACGCCTGGTCAAACCTATCGCGTGATTAA
>CAZPIR010000169.1:0-2439 GCA_964586085.1 uncultured Anaerolineaceae bacterium
AGTTCGCTTACCGCTTCCTCGAGCTGCACGATACGTGGCGCGCGACGCGCAAGGGTGGGGACGTTCGCTGTACAATGAATTCAAGAAACGTGGTTACGAGGTGTACGCGATCAATCCCGCGCGTGAAATTCCCGGCATCGAATGTTTCGGCGCACTGCGCGATGTGCCGGTCAAACTCGATGGCGTTTTGCTCGCGGTGCCGCCGAGCGTGACAGACCAGGTCGTGCGCGAAGTTGCCGAGTTGGGCATCCCGCGTGTGTGGATGCACAAGGGCGGCGGACCGGGTGCCGTATCCGAATCTGCAATTCAATTTTGCAAAGAGAAAAACATCAAGGTCGTGTACGGCGTGTGTCCGTTCATGTACCTGCAACCACAGGGATTCGGACACAAGGTGCATTATTCGATTTCAAAATGGTTTGGTGGACTGCCGCAAGGCGCATAACCTGACCAGGCGACCGGGAGACAAGGCGACAAGGTGAGAAAAAATATTCTCCGTATCCCCTTGTCTCCGTGTCACCAGGTCAAAAGAATTCTCCAAAGGAGGAGCACATGTACATTATCGGTGAGAACATTCACATCATTTCCCCCAAAGTCAAGGAAGGCATTGCGAATCGCGACGGCGCATTTTTCGTTGACCTTGCGCGTCGCCAAGTTCAGAACGGCGCCACGGCGATTGACCTCAACGTTGGTCCGCAGAAAAAAGCCGGCACCGAAGTTGTGCCCTGGCTCGTCGAAGTTGTGCAAGAAGCGGTCGGCACCGATTTTACGCTGGTGCTCGACACGACGAACCTCGAAGCGATCAAAGCTGGGTTGAAGAAAATTCCGCGCGGACGCGCGATCATCAACTCGACCTCGGCTGAAGCCGAACGCCTCGAAGCCGTGCCGCTCGTCGCCGCCGAGTACGGCGCGCAACTTATTGGCTTGACGATGGCGAAGGAAGGCATTCCGGTCAGCGCTGAAGCGCGCGTATCGCTCGCGCTCGAAAAGCTCGTGCCACGTTGCGAAGAGGTTGGACTGCCGCTCGAAAACCTCATCATTGACCCACTCGTGTTGACGGTGAAAGGTTGCCAAGAGTACGTGCCGCAGTGCGTCGAAGCGGTGCGCATCCTCAAGCAATCCGGCTTGCCGGTCAAGACGAACGCCGGTCTGTCGAACGTGTCGAACCAGGTGCCAAATGAATTGCGCCCGCTCCTCAATCGCACGTACATGGTCATGTTGATGGCGGCAGGTCTCGACATGGCGATTGCCGATCCGCTTGACCAACACCTTAAAGAATTTATCCGCATCGTCGAAGCACGCGACACCTCCACGCCGGTGGGCAAACTGCTCATCACGCTGTTTGATCGCACGGCGGCGGCAGAAGAAGTGACGCCGGACGATGTGGACATGAACGATCCCGCCCAAGTGGCAATTTGGAAGACGATTCAAGTTTTGTTGAACAAGGTTATCTACGCCGACGCGTATCTTAACGTGTAACTTTCAGATGTCAGTAGCTAGTAGTCAGTCGTCAGAGAAAAATTTTCTGACGACTGATCTCTGACGACTGACTAGGGAAAAAACTCAAAGGAGAGTGGTTTTATGGCAAAGCAACCGACCAAAGAAGAACTGCTGGCAAAAGCCAAAAAGCCAGCGGCGGATGCGCTAGAATTGCATCCGTTTTATCGCGGTAAAATCGAGACGACGCTGAAATGTTGCGTGCGCGATTTTAGCGATTTCGCGATTTGGTATTCGCCCGGCGTCGCCGCGCCGTGCAAGGCGATTCAAGCCGACCCTGAACTCGTGTATCAACACACGAACAAATGGAACACCGTCGCCGTCGTCAGCGATGGCACGCGCGTCCTGGGTCTCGGCGACATTGGACCCAAAGCCGGTATGCCGGTGATGGAAGGCAAGTCCTTGCTCTACAAGTATCTCGGCGGCGTGGATGGTTTTCCGCTGATGCTCGACACCAAAGACCCGGACAAGATCATCGAAACGGTGAAACTCTTGCAACCCGGTCTTGGCGGCGTCAACCTCGAAGACATTTCGAATCCGAAATGTTTTCGCATTCTTGACACGCTCCGCGAGCAATGCGAAATTCCGATCTGGCACGACGATCAACAAGGCACGGCGACGGTGACGCTCGCTGGTTTGATCAACGCCTTGAAAGTGGTCGGCAAGAAAATTAGTGAAGTGCAAATCGCGTTCATTGGCACAGGCGCGTCGAATGTGGCGATCAGCCGTTTGATTTTTGCGAGCGGCGCAACCCCCGCGCTGTGCACGATGGTGGACACGAAAGGCATTTTGCACAAGGGACGCACGGACATCGAACAGCGCAAAGCCGAGTACGTGGACAAATGGAAATTGTGCAACATTACGAATGAAGAACAACGCACCGGCGGCATCGAAGATGCGCTCAAGGGCGTGGACGTGTGCATCGCGTTATCGCAACCGGGACCC
>CAZPIR010000169.1:2457-7871 GCA_964586085.1 uncultured Anaerolineaceae bacterium
GGATCACGGCGATGGGGTCGGACCCGATCGTGTTTGTGTGCGCGAACCCGATTCCGGAAATGTGGCCCTGGGACGCCAAAGAAGCCGGCGCGGCAATCGTCGCGACGGGGCGTTCGGACTTTCCGAACCAGGTCAACAACTCGGTCGGTTTTCCCGGCATTTTCCGCGGCACGCTCGATGTGCGCGCGCGGACGATCACGGATGAGATGTGCATCGCCGCCGCGGTCGAGATGGCAAAGATGGCGGAAGAAAAAGGTCTTTCGGCAGATTACATCATGCCGACGATGGATGACATTGACGTGTTCCCGCGTGAAGCCGCCGCTGTCGCGATGAAAGCGATTGAGCAGGGCGTAGCACGCATCACCGATGTTACGTTCAAGCAAGAGTACGCGTTTGCCAAGCAAATGATCATGCGCGCACGTGGCATGGTGCAAGACGCGATGGCGACCGGTTACATCGAACTGCCCAAGGGTAGCAAGTCGCCCAAGCCATCCAAGAAAATCGTCGCGGTTGTGAAAAAAGCGATTGCCGCGAAACCCAAACCAACCGCCAAAGCAAAAAAACCGGCAAAGAAAACCGCAAAGAAAAAAGGCGCGCGCTAGGTTCCGCTCGCCAACGCGATCAGATTAATTACTCAAAAGGAGAATAGCATGTACGACCTGATCATTCTCGGCGGCGGACCTGCGGGTTTGACCGCGGCAGTGTATGCTCTGCACAAACGCATCGAAACCTTGGTTATCAGTGAAGACCTGGGTGGCAAGACCGCTTATCGAATGCAGTTGAAAGGTCTGGAAGGACACGAGATCATTTCCGGTTTGGAAGTGGTTGAAAAATTCAAACGTCAACTCGAGTACTTGCAATTCGCGCACAAAGCCGACCGCGCGACCAAGATCGTCGCCAAGGGCGATGGCTTTACCGTGATGGCGCAGGGCGGCACGTACGAAGCGCGCGCGGTGGTTGTGGCGACGGGTGCGCGTCCCAAGCGTCTTGA
This sequence comes from uncultured Anaerolineaceae bacterium, assembly GCA_964586085.1. Classification (GTDB taxonomy): domain Bacteria; phylum Chloroflexota; class Anaerolineae; order UBA4142; family UBA4142; genus JACRBM01. The sequence goes on from CAZPIR010000169.1 coordinate 3,449, forward strand.
TGCGCCGGGCGAAAAACGTTTGATGGGTCGCGGCTTGTCCTATTCGGCGGTGAGCCACGCCCAAGTGCTCATCGAAAAGAATGCTGCGCTGTACGGCAGTAGCGAACGCGCTCTGCACTCGGCGGCAGAACTTGCCGAAGTCGCCAAATCCGTTCATGTGATTTTGCCGGACAAGGGCGCCAGCGAACTCACGCTCGGCAGAAAATTGCGCGCGAATCCCAAAGTGAAATTCTATGACGAAGCGTTGCTGAAAGAAGTGCGCGGCGATGAATTCGTCGAAAGTATTGTCGTCGAGCAAAAGGGCGCGCCGCAGGAAATCAAGGTGGACGGCTTGTTCATCGAGATGGGGCTTGTGCCGAACTCGGAACTCGTGGCAGACCTGGGCATTGCGGATGCAGATGGTCGCATTATGGTGACGAACAAGTGCGCCACCAAAAAAGCCGGCGTGTTCGCCGCGGGCGATGTGACCGATGTGTACATCGAACAAGTGTTGATTGCGATTGGCGAAGGCGCGAAAGCTTCGCTGAGCGCGTACGATTATTTGTTGAATCAGTAAAACCGGTAGAGATGCCCCGCCCGGGGCGTCTCTACAAATCAGAGGAGAAGAATGACCGCACAGATCATTGACGGAAAAGCCGTCGCCGCCGCCGTGCGTGCGGATGTCAAAGCCGAAGTTGCACAATTGCGCGAAAAGGGACTCGTGCCCGGACTCGCGACAGTGCTCGTGGGCGCGCGCCCGGACAGCGTGAGTTACGTAACCTCGAAACGCCAGGCGTGCGCGGAACTCGGCATCGAATCGTATCACAACGAATTACCGGAAAATATCTCGCAAGACGAATTGCTTGCGCTGATCAAAAAACTCAGTGCCGATCCCAAGGTGCATGGCATCCTGGTTCAATTGCCTTTGCCCAAGCACATCAACGAAGAATTGATTTTGGGCGCGGTGGACATTAACAAGGACGTGGATGGTTTTCATCCGATCAACGTCGGCAAGCTGGGCATGAAAGGACGCGAGCCGTTGTTCGCGCCGTGCACGCCCGCCGGCGTCATCGAACTGCTCGACCGCATCGGCGCGAAAATCAGTGGAAGCCGCGCGGTCGTCCTGGGTCGCTCGAACATTGTCGGTCTGCCGGCGTCGCTGTTGTTGCTCGGACGCGATGCGACGGTGACGATTTGCCACAGTCGCACGAAAGATATTGCGGCAGTGTGTCGCGAAGCGGACATTATCGTCGCCGCGATTGGCAAGCCGAAATTCGTGACGGCGGATATGGTCAAGCCCGGCGCGTACGTGATTGATGTCGGCGTGAACGGCATCCCGGTGTTGAATCCGGATGGCACACCCGCGATCAGCGAAAAGACCGGCAAGCCCAAACAAAAGTTGGTTGGCGATGTGGATTTCGACGCGGTGAAAGAAGTTGCCGCGGCGATCACGCCGGTGCCCGGCGGCGTCGGTCCGATGACGATTGCGATGTTGATGAAGAACACGTTGCGTGGCGCCAAGCACGCATTTGGGTTGATGTAAAAATCAGTAGGGACGTTCAATCGAACGTCCCTACATTATTTTTGACCCATTTTTGACTCGCGGGCAACGCGAATTAGACTGCGCGCCCTTTATAATCTCAACAAATACCTGAGGGAGGGCTTGCCAATGAAATGGTTCGATTCTGGTCCACTTGCTTGGTTCCGCACTTATTTAAATACACATCCCAACTTTGAAGGGTTTCTCCAAAAAGTCGTCTATCCCCCCGAAGTCTTGATCAAAAAGACCTTGTTCGGTTGCCAAACCTGCGGTCAATGTCTACTGCACGAGAATGGCATGACCTGCCCGATGAACTGCCCCAAGAATTTACGGAATGGTCCGTGTGGTGGCGTGCGCGCGAACGGGCATTGCGAAGTCTATCCCGAAAAATGGTGCGTGTGGTACCGCGCTTATAATCGTTCCAAGACCGTGCCGATGCCGCAAGAGTGGCGCGAGGATATGTATCGCAATCACCCGGCGGTGAACTGGGAGCTCAATCGCACGTCGTCGTTCGTCAACTTGTTCTCCGGGCGCGATCACGGTGTCAAGCCGGTCAAGCCGGAAGAAAAGAAACCCGAGCCAGCCAAACCTGCCGCGCCCCCAGCGGCAAAAGTTTAAGCGTTATCAATCCGCGAGCAATGCGAATAGGCGTTCAATGAATTTCGCCTGATTGGCATCGTTCGCGGATAATCATTTTCAAAAGGAATTTTATTCATGGACACGCGTGGACCCGCCAGCAATCTCGAAAAAATTTTACGCGCCGGAAAATTTGCCGTCACGTCTGAACTCGGTCCGCCGAAAAGCGCCGAGGTCAGCGTCATTAACAAAAAAGCCGGTTTCTTGCGCGGCGTGAGCGATGGCGCAAACATCACCGACAATCAAACCGCCATCGTGCGCATGAGCAGTATCGGCGCCGGTTACCTGGCTCTGCAACAAGGTCTCGAACCGATCATTCAAATGACGTGCCGCGACCGCAATCGCATTGCGATGCAAAGCGATTTGCTCGGCGCGTACGCGCTGGGCATTCGTAACGTGTTGTGCTTGTCCGGCGATCACATGCGCTGGGGCAATCATCCCGAAGCGCGCAAGGTGTACGACCTGGATTCGGTGAACCTGATTTCGATGGTGCGTGGCATGGACGCCGGCAAATTTCAAAACGGCGAAGATATCAAACCCTCGCCGCGCTTTTTTGTCGGCGGCGTCGAGAATCCGTTCGCGCCCCCGTACGAGTATCGCCCATTTCGCTTGAAGAAAAAAGCCGAAGCCGGCGCGCAGTTCATTCAAACGCAAATGATTTTCAACGTCGAGCGTTTCAAAGAATTCATGGCTAAGGTCGTTGACCTGGGTATTCACGAGCAATTGTACATCCTCGCCGGTGTCGGTCCGCTGAAATCGCCGGGCATGGCGCGTTACATGCGCGATTCGGTCGCAGGCATGGAAGTGTCGCCCAAGTGGGTCGAGCGCATGGAAAAAACGCCAAAGGAAAAATGGAAAGACGAAGGCATCAACGTCTGTGTTGAAATCATCAACGAGATGCGTCAGATTCCCGGCGTCGCGGGTGTGCACATCATGTCCATCGAATGGGAAGAAGCACTGCCGGCGATTGTCGAGCGCGCGGGCTTGTTGCCGCGACCGAAACCGGAAGAATTAACGCTGGCTGAACCGGTTGCCGTTCCGGCGTAAAAGTTGTAAAATCGAATAAAGAGGGCGGGCAACCCCCGCCCTCTTTCGATGTAAAAAAGATTCATCCCATTCGAGGAGGAACATATGCGAGAGATTCAAGCGAGTTTGGTCACGGACACATTGGCGCGTCTCGCCGTCGAGGCGAACCATTATCTGGGCGATGATGTTGTCGCCGCGTTGAAAAAAGCGCGTTTCGAAATCGAAGAATCACCACAAGGCAAAGAGGTGCTCGACCAATTGCTCAAGAATGTCGAGATTGCATCCCAGGGCACGTTCCCGCTTTGCCAGGACACCGGCGTTGCAGTGATCTCGGTCGAGCTGGGACAAGAAGTTCACATTGTTGGTGGCGATTTGGTGCAAGCAATTCACGAAGGCGTTCGTCGAGGGTACACCGATGGATTCCTGCGCAAGTCTATGGTCGGTTTGCCGTTCAGCACGCGCAAGAACACCAAGGACAATACGCCCGCGATGATTCACACCGAGATTGTGCCGGGTGACAAATTGCACATTACGATCATGCCCAAGGGCGGCGGTTGCGAAAACATGTCCGCGCTCGGCATGTTGAAACCGGCAGATGGACGACAAGGTGTGATTGATTTCGTTGTCAACACGATTGATAAAGCTGGGTCGAATCCATGCCCGCCGACGATTGTGGGCGTGGGCATCGGCGGCTCGGCTGACCAAGCGATGTGGCTGGCGAAAAAATCCTTACTGCGTCCAGTCGGTGAGCACAATCCCGAAGACGAGTACGCGCAACTCGAAAAAGACCTGTTCGAGAAAATCAACAACCTGGGAATTGGTCCGATGGGCTTGGGTGGTCGCGTGACGAGTCTCGCGGTCAACGTGCTCGTGTCGCCCTGCCATATTGCGAGTATGCCGGTCGGTGTGAACGTGCAGTGCCACTCGGCGCGATATAAAGAGGCAGTTCTGTAGTTTGCTCGTTGGATAGTTTGTTTGTTGGTTAGCCAACCAACAAACCAGCCAACCACCCGACCAACAAATTATGAAAACGTACAACATCGCCGTCATTCCCGGCGACGGAATTGGAATGGAAGCGATGCCCGAGGGCGTCAAAGCGATGCGTGCCGCGCAACAAGCGGTTGGTGGATTTGAAATGCGCTTTGAGGAATTTCCCTGGGGCACCGAGTACTATCTCAAAACCGGCAAGATGATGCCGGACGATGGATTGAAAATCCTCGAAAAGTTCGACGCGATTTATCT